>NZ_JANSIO010000170.1:0-3125 GCF_047462195.1 Synechococcus sp. R3-13
GTAGATCCGACTCCCCGCTTTCTACAGCCTCATCCCCACTCGTCGGCTGCCCCAAACTCTGATCACAGCCAGAAAACAGGCTCGACTTTCCAAAAAACCGCCGCTGAGATGGTGATTGCCTTGCGCAAATCGGTCGAAAAGACAGCCAGAGCGGTGTGAAGCTGGATGCCATCAGACCTAGGCCAGCAGGCATTTTTATCTCTTGGCAGAGGCCGGCTACATCTGAGTAATGGCTGAGGGATCCCCTCTTCGGCACTTCTTCAGATGGGAGCGCAGTGAGCGCGAGTTGCCCAAAGCAAGTTATTCATTCAGGATCCACTCGATTGGCTGCCGCTGAGACAACGATGAGTGGCAAGCTCACCAGCAAACAAAAGCCCCATTGCTCCCAAGACAGGGGTGCTGTGTCGAAGATAATGTTGAACAGGCTCCACTGGCTGAAGAGGATCTGCAGCAGGATGGCCGCCCCAATGCCGATGGCAATGGCTGCTGTATCCATGAGGCGCTCATGGCGCTCCAATTGGCTGGCACGTCCACGGCCCAACAGGGTAGGAATGGCCTGGCTGAGGCTGAGCAAATAGAAAATTCGCCCGATCACCAACGCTTGGATGGCCATGGTGCGGGCCAGGTTAAGGTTGCCGGTGGTTTGTTCGATGTATTCAAAAACCCCGAAGATCAAGATCCAGTTGAACACGGACACCAGCAGGATGCGCTGCAGCAGCCTAGGAGAGAGCAAGTTGGCCTCCGGATCCCGCGGTGGGCGAGTCATCTCTCGGCCTGTGCTCGGCTCAAAGGCAAGAGGCACCGTCATGGTGATGGAGTTGATCATGTTTAGCCACAGCACTTGAATGGCCAGAATGGGGAGCTCGCGGTTGAGCAGCACGCTGAGGAGAATCGTCATCGATTCCCCCCCGTTCACCGGCAGGATGAAGGCAATGGCTTTGAGCAGGTTGTTGTAAACCGTGCGCCCCTCCTCAACGGCTGCCTCAATGGAGGCGAAGTTGTCATCGGTCAGGATCATGTCGGCAGCAGCTTTGGCCACTTCGGTGCCGCCTCGCCCCATGGCAATCCCCACATCTGCTTGCTTTAGGGCCGGAGCGTCGTTGACGCCATCGCCGGTCATGGCCACGATCTGCCCCCGCGCTTGCAGAGCTTCCACCAGGCGCAGCTTTTGCTCTGGCACCACCCGTGCGAAGACGGATCCCTCATTGGCGGCTGTAACAAACTTCTCGGGACTGAGCCGCTCCAGATCCTGGCCGCTATAGGCTTTGACTGGTTTGCCACCGCCCAAGCCCATCTGCTCGGCAATGGCCTGAGCCGTGAGCACGTGGTCGCCGGTGATCATCTTCACCTGCATCCCAGCCGTTTGACAGGAACGCACGGCGGCAATGGCCTCCGGCCGCGGCGGGTCAATCATTCCCTGCAAACCGAGGAAGATTAAACCCTCCTGCAGATCTGGGTGATCCACCCGAGTTTGGCTGCTGGGGACAGTTTTTTGGGCAAAGGCCAGAACTCGCAGCCCCTGCCGTGCCAAGGCCTCCACCTGCTGGCGAATCCGCTCCTCTTCCAGAGGCTGGATCTCCCCCTGGGATCCCATCTGGCTATGGCAGCGGGACAAGAGAGCCTCTACGGATCCCTTGACATAGAGGCAATGCTCTTCTGGCCCCAGCCGGTGCAGGGTGGCCATGTACTGAAACTCGGATTCAAAGGGGATGCTGTCCAGGCGAGGGCGGCGGCGCTGCAGATCTTCTCGATCCAAGCCCCCTTTCTGAGCCGCCACAAGCAGAGCCGCCTCGGTGGGATCCCCTACAACTTCCCACTGGCCCTTGTCCTTGGGTTGGAGGCGGGTGTCGTTGCAGAGGCAGCCAGCTACGAGGCAAGCCTGTAACGCCAGCAGCCGCTCCACTTCCACTGGATCACCCCCCTCCTGGGCCAGGATTTGTCCCTGAGGACTGTAGCCACTGCCTGTGACTCGGTAGAGCTGGGATCCGGCGTAGATGGCCTGCACCGTCATCTGGTTTTCCGTGAGGGTGCCGGTTTTGTCAGAGCAAATTACCGTAGCGCTGCCCAGGGTCTCCACCGCCGGCAGCTTGCGGATAATGGCGTGGCGTTTTGCCATGCGGGAAACCCCAATCGCCAAGGTTACAGTGACTACCGTCGGCAAGCCTTCGGGGATAGCACTCACCGCCAGCGCCACTGCCGCCTCAAAGACAGTCGCTGCCGCTTGGCCCTGCACCAGCCCCACCAGAAAAGTAAGCGCAGCCAAGGTGAGGATAATTTTCAGCAAAGTCAGGCTGAACGCCTCAAACTTACGTGTCAGGGGAGTTTGCAGGGATCCCCCTTCCTCGATCAGCTTGGAGATGCGGCCTGTTTGGGTCTGGTTACCGATGGCCACCACCACCCCCGCCCCTTGGCCAAAGGTCACGAAGCTGCCGGCATAGGCCATGTTCTGGCGCTCGGCCAACGGCGTGTCTTCGGGGAGGGATCCCAGCCGTTTTTCCACCGGCACCGACTCCCCTGTCAGGGCCGATTCATCCACCTGTAAGTTGCGCACGCTTAGCAAGCGCAGGTCGGCGGGCACCTTATCTCCCGAACTCAGCAGCACCACATCCCCCGGCACCAGCTCCCGCGAGGGCACCCGCAGTTTTTGCCCCTCCCGGATGACAGTAACCTCCGTCACCACCGACTGGGCCAGGGCGGCGATCGCTTCCTCCGCTTTGGACTCTTGGATGTAGCCGATGAGGGCGTTGATCACCACCACCGCCCAGATCACGATGGCATTGCGCCAGGATCCCAAGAACGCCTTGACCGCCCCGGCAACCATCAAGATGTAGAGCAAGGATTGGTTGAACTGCTGCAGAAACTTCACCCAGGCCGGGGTAGCTGCCTTGGCCTTTAGCTCGTTGGGGCCATATTGCTTCTGCCGTTGGATCACCTCAGCCTGAGATAGACCCCGCTCCAAAAGCGCTGCCAGAGGCAGTTCCTCTGCAACGATTTGGCGGGCAACTTCCTCTTCGGGCAGGGCGTGCCAGGGAGCTGCCGGCAATGAGTCAGGGGAGACGGATTTTGCCATCGCAGGTCTCCAGTTGAATCGCAACAGAACTTGAAGGCCAGCCGTGAATTCAACG
>NZ_JANSIO010000171.1:0-11847 GCF_047462195.1 Synechococcus sp. R3-13
ACCCCTGCCGCGGTGAGGGATGCACCACCGGCCCCAAGCCCGAAACGGTGCTGCGCGGCCCAAACGCAACGGGGAGCTGCCAATCGCGGGCCTGCTTACAAGCTGCCTGTAGGCGCCGAGTTTGCTCCACTGCAGCTGCCCACCAGGATCCGACGTTGAGTCCGGCTTTGTATTGGCGGCGCTCTTGCTTTTTGGGATCCCAGAAGCTAGCCCGCAGAAACTCCAGCTCCTCATCAGCAAAGAGCTTTTGCTTAGCCCCCAGGTGATAGGTGCGGTTTTGGGCACTGACCCAGGGATCCTCATCAATGGAAACCTGAGGGGGCTTGAGGATGCCGGTATCCTTGAGGGCATGAGCCGGGGATCCCAAGGGCACGGCTGCCCAGTAGTGCTGCCACTGATGCTCCAGCCATCCCTGCCAGGTGGGGTCCTCTGGGTGCAACTGCCTCAGCCAGCGGCGATCCCCCTGCAGGTAATCCAGCACCTTCTGGGCCAACTGCTTCCATTCTTCCTTGAGGGTCTGCTGCGCCATCTGCATGGCCGCTTGCACCCGGTCTTCCGGCAACAGCAGCAGGAGCACGTTGGGAAAACCGGCGGTGAGCAGGGCGTTGGCAGAAGGTTGAGGGATCCATTCTTCAAATTCGGGGTACTTCTCCCGCAGCCAGTAGTCGATTAATGGCTGGCCATAGAGGCTGGGGTAGAGTAGGCAGTCGGGACCGTATTTCTCGGCAAGCCGCCAACTTATGCGAGCAGAAAGGTAGTGCAGCAGCCAGGAGCCAGCCCAGAAGTCCCGCATTTTGCGGCTGGCTTTGATCAGCTCCTGGATGGGGTTGAAGGTAAAGCTCACCAAGAAGGGACGCGCGAACTTGGGCTCGTCGTAGCCGGCCAAACATCCCGCTAGGGCTGCGGTGACGCTGGCGTGGCTCCACAGGGATCCGTCTGGCAGCCGGGTTTCTGCTGGCAATAACAGCAAGCTTTCATCCCCAAACTCCTGACAAATAGCTTGGGGAAAGCACCGCCAAAACCACCAAAACACTTTTTGGGGATCCGTCTCCTGCCGAACCCAATCAGGGATGGCGTTCTCCTCCCGTTCCATCAGGTGGTCTGCACGGGAGCGGGCATCCTTGAGGGCTTGGTGTTGCTCATTGGACAATTGCCAAAAGTGCTTGCGCCCCGAGAGCAGATGGCTCATCTCCAGTCCAGAGCCTAACCCCTGGCCGCGATCCTCAACCTGGTAGTCGATGGCTACAGGCAAATGGCCAATGGCCGCGCGGTCGCTGGCCGAGGCGATGAGATCGGCATCGCCTATGGGAGAGGATCCCTCGGCTTTGGGAGAAGACCATCCCTGCATCGCCGCCAGTCTGGTCCACAGCCCTTCCTTGGAGCGGCCAGTCCTGTCGTGTAGGGCTTTGAGGGCGGGATCATGTAACAGACCCCAGAGCTTAGCTTGCCAGTAGTAAGACATGGTGTTTTCGCTGGAGAAACAGAACAGTTAGGAACTCCTCGAACAAGGAACAAAACCCCGGTAGCCACCCGATGTCGTGGCTACAGAAGCTACAAAACAACATCGATCTGATCCCGGCCAGCCCTCAGTTTTCTTCAGTATTTCTCAATAGCCGTTGTTTGACCAAAAACCCAGAACCTGAGGGCGAACCGATGTCTTTAGCCTACGGAGAAGTGGAAAGATCCCCTTCCAACTTCCCTTCTGCCCAGGTCAATTTGGGAAACAGCTCTTCCAGGCCAGGCAGCAGGTCTTGCAAAACAAAGCTTTCTAGAGCTTCGCTGTTCAAAGGGTTTGGATTCATCTGCACATGGGCAACATCGTTGCGGTACTGGCTGAGGCGAGACCAGAGGTTGGCAAGTTTCTGCACATCGGGAACATGGGCAGCAATGTCAGGAGGCGCCTGGGGCTGGTCTTCCCGTGGAATGAGGGATCGGCCCGATTCGCCAGTCGCAGGGGGATCTCCAAGGGGCTGGTCTTCTCGTGGAATGAGGGATGCCAACTGGTGTTCAATTCCCTGCCGCTCTTCTCGTTCGAGGTAGTTTTGGATCCCCTCACAGAGGCAAAGGGCGGAGACCACCCACTCCCGGGCCAGTAGAAGAGCTTGGGTGATGAGGCGCTTTTCTACATACCAGCGCAGCAGTTGAAATTGCTTTTGAACTTGGGCTTTGGGATCCGAAGCCCTGTCCGCGGGTAGAGCCAGTTGGCTGTAGCTATCCTGAATGCTTCGCAGCAGCAGGCCAAAAGGCTTGGCAAATTGACCCACCTCTTGCTCCAGATCCGCGGTGGAGTGCTTTTGCAAATTGGGCAAGTCCTCTTTTAGGAGATTGACAGGTCTTACCAGTTCAAGAGAGCGGGAAACATTGCGGATGGCTCGGCCAAAGCTTTGCAGCCGAGTAGGTCTGGGATCCCCTTTGCCAGACTTTTGTCGGCGGTAAAAGTCCCGTTGAACTGTATCCAAAAGTTGGCCCAACTCCAGCGCCGAGCCGGTGCTGATGAATTTGTCGGTAGCTGTCAGCCAATCCAAAAGCCGAAGGGCGGGGGTGAGATCGATGATGGGTGTTTCCTGCTGGTCTTTGAGATAGAGACCGTAGTACAGCCCCTGAATATTTACATTCTTGGCCTTGCGCAAAAGGGCGGCTCCCAAGAGCACCAGTACGGGGATGGAGCGAAAGGCGTGGGTGATATCGAAAACCAGCCGCGTATGGGGCTCGATGCTATCGACCAGCACATCGAAGATCTGCCAGGTCTCTGCCTCGGTTTTCCCTTCAGGAATGGCCTTGGCAATTTTCTCCACGTGGGGGGGTAGGCAGTCCTGTAGATGCTTCCAATGGGTGTCATGTGCTTCTTGGGTTAGCAGCACAATCACTCTCTCGATGTCAAAGAGCTGACAGAGGGCTTTGGCAACATAACGGGTTCTATCGGCTTTCCGCTCCCCAAAAACATACACCGTCTCGCTGTAGGGGCTGGTGCCTAGAGTGGTCAAAAGGGTATTAGCCATAGGGATCCTCTCGATGATGGCTTTCAAGCATTGAAGCACGGGCATCTTCAAGCTACTGCAGCTTGGAAGCCCCCCCTTCTCAAGTTGCCTGGAGAGGGTTCTGGGTTGAATGTTGCCCTATCCTCTCCCGAAAAGTGGCATCCTCTGCTCAGCCGGTGCCAGAAAGATGGGGATCTCTACCCCCAAAATTGAGTGGAGCCATCTTGCCGCTGGATTTGGATCCCTGCTCGACAACTGTTTCAAAACGGTGAAGGTGGGGGATGTCAGAGCTAGCCTAGACAGAGATTCGGCCATCCTAAACAACGGGGATCCTGTGATGCTATCGACTCCAGAGTTGTCCATTTCAGGTCAAAAGCTAACTCCCGAACAGTTTCTGGCCTTGCCGGAGGGGGATATTGTCTATGAGCTAGTCGATGGGCGGGCCGTCTCCAAAAACGAACCCATGTCGCCAAAACGCTTCCATGCTCGTCTCCAACCGGTGTTGTGGCAAATTTTGGAGGACTGGTGCTCTAGCCCTGAGTGTCCTAAGCCTGGGTCAGCACATACTGAGTGGGCAGTTGTTTTAACACGAAAGGCAGAGCCCTGGATCCCAGTTCCTGATGTTACTTACATCTCTAACGAGCGATTGCCAGTTGAGGCCATGACCGATGAACCTTGTTTTGCCATTCCCGAGTTGGTGATCGAGATCCTTTCTCCTGGCCAGAGTTTTGGGGCCATAGCTCAGAAGGCAACCGATTATCTAGAAGCTGGGATCCCCCGCGTTTGGGTTGTGGATCCCCAAGCCAAGAGCATCACGGTCTTCTATCCCGATGCCCCGCCGCGCACCTTTACGGGATCCCAAGCCATTCAAGATGATTTCCTGCCGGGTCTAAAGGTGATCCCTCAAGATGTATTCGCTCAAGCCCGGATCCCTTAGGGGGTACCTAGCGAGCCCACGATAATCAGAGTTAGTTCCAGAAAGAGAGCATCCGGCAGACTCCACGGTCATGGACATGATGTCCACGGTCACGGAATGATTTTCCTCTGATTGCCGTAAGGCGTTGAGCACAGATTTAGCCCAGCGGCCCTTGCCTTCGCGGCAAGGATGATTTTCCTCTGATTGCCGTAAGGCGTCTTGCTTTCCCTCTGCAGGTTTTGCATCCGAACTCGAGGCAGAGATGGGATCAGATGACTTGGCCGTCGGATGTTATTCTCCCCTTGAGTTTACCGGCCCGCTCTTCGGCCTCCTCCATAACCCTGTCCAGCTGCTCCAGCACCTCGCCCGGATGCTTTTCCAGCACCCGCAGGGAGAGGGCCATCCGTCCCTTGGCCTCATCCACATCGATGACAACAGCTTTGATGCGTTGGCCTGGTTTGAACAAATCCGGTAGCGAGGCTACAAAACTTTGGCTGACCTGCTTGATGTGCAACAGCCCGGTTACCCCTTCTTCCAAGTCCACAAACACACCGAAGGGTTTTAGTCCGCTGACCTTGCCCTCCACCACTTGGCCGGTGGCGTAACGGCTCAGGTTCTCGGACTTTACAGCCGCCCTTTGGGAGAGCACCAGCTTGTTGGCTTCTGGGTTTACCTCGATAAAGCTTGCTGTCAAGGATTGCCCCACCAACTCCTCCAGACTTTCCCGTTGGCTGAGGTGGGAGCGGGGAATGAAGCCGCGCAGCCCCTGCACATCCACCACCACCCCCCCTTTGTTGGTGGCGATCACCGGAACGGTTACCGTCTGGCCGTTGGCTTGCTTCTGGGCCAGCTCTTCCCAAAGCCGCTTCAGCCTCAGCCGCCGCGCCGAGAGCACAATTTGTCCTTCTGCATCTTCCCGCAGGATGAGAAACTCGGCTTCTGTCTTTAAAGGAAAGAGCGCACTCAAATCTTCCCCTGGGCGGATCCCTGCTTCCTTGAGGGGCAAAAAGGCCGGGGATTTGCCGCCAATATCCACCAGAGCGCCATCGTTCTGATGTTGGAAAATGCGGCCTTGCACCACCTGCCCCGGTTGGAAGCTGAGGTTTTGCCTGTCTAAAGCTTGGGCAAAATCTTCCGCAGAAAACGTATCGGCAGCCTGAGAGCGAGAAGAGCGAACGGTCATGGAAAGGGCTCAATTCGAAAAGCAATGTGTTTCAGGATAACCCAAAACTTGCCAGGGATCCCAGCTCCAGCCTCTGGCCTAGATGTAGTACATGAGCCGAGCCTGTTGCTGTTGTGCCTGCCGGTCGCAGAGGTCTTGTAGGGTGGTCTTCTGGAGAATGGCTACCGCCGCAGCTTGGGCATCTTGCCAGGCCTTCAGGAGCACTTCCCGCTCTGGGGTGAGATCGCCCGAGGGCAAGTCGCGGGAGCGGCTGAGATCTTCCCCCTCGATGGCCTGGATAACATCCAGCAGCGAGATCTGCCAGGGTGCTCGGGCCAGGAAGTAGCCTCCCTTGGATCCCCGTTGGCTGCGCACCAACCCCTGTCTGCGCAAGGTGGCCAGCAATTGCTCCAAGTAGCGGTCGGGTATGGACTGATGAGCCGCAATTTCTTTAATCTGCAGCACCTGGCCATCGCTGTAGTGCTGGGCCAATTCCAGAAGGGCCAGGAGAGCATATTCACTTTTGCAAGACAGTTCCAAGATATCCATCCTTGTGGAGGGCTTAGGTCTATGATACTCCGGTTTTTCACTGGGGTTTAGCGGGATCCCGCCCTGAGCTGGCAATGGGATCCAGCCTGTAAGGTGGAATAGGCCCCTTTGGGAATGGTTTATGGCGAGTGTCAGCACCCGGTCTGGTTCAGCACGGATCCCAGCGGAGCGATTACAAACCTTGCACCAACAGATTGGCAAGCTGATTGCCAATATCGAATCCGTGTTTCAGGGCAAATCGCAGGTGGTGCAGGCGGTGGTCACGGCCTTGGTTGCGGAAGGTCATGTTTTGCTTGAAGATGTGCCCGGTGTAGGCAAGACCACTTTGGCGCGGGCCATCGCCCACAGTTTGGGAGCCAAGTTTCAGCGGATTCAATTTACCAGTGACCTATTGCCGACAGATATCCTTGGCCTCACCCTTTTCAACAAAGAAAAAGGGGATTTTGAATTTCGTCCCGGCCCCATTTTTGCCCACGTGGTCTTGGCGGATGAAATCAATCGCACCTCGCCCCGCACCCAAAGTGCCCTGCTGGAGGCAATGGCGGAAAAGCAGGTTTCGCTGGACGATCGCACCTACCCGCTGCCCAGCCCATTTATGGTGTTGGCCACCCAAAATCCTTTGGAGTACCACGGCACCTATCCCCTCCCAGAAAGCCAGTTGGATCGGTTTTTGGTACGGCTGTCGATTGGCTACCCCAGCCCTGAGGTAGAGCGAGCTTTACTCTTGCAACGGCAACAGGCCGAGCCGGTGGATGCTCTGCAGCCGGTTCTCTCCCTGATGGAGTTGCGAGAGATTCAGTCGGCGGTGGATCAGGTGTATTTGGATGGATCCCTGGCGGACTATCTTCTGCAGGTGGTGCAGGCCACTCGCGTGTCCAAGCTGCTGCGGGCGGGGGTATCCACCCGTGGAGCCCTGGCCTTGGCGCGGGCAGCACGGGCTCAGGCGCTGGTGAAAGGGCGCAGCTTTTGTCTACCAGAAGATCTGCAAGCACTGTTCGTGCCGGTACTGACCCATCGGGTTTCTCTGGCCGGGTCGGGAGAGATGGCCGGCAACCGACGGCAAGAGGCTGAGGCGGTGATTCGGGATATTGTCTCCACAATTGAGCCGCCTGTTTGAGGGATCCGTAGCAGCAATGGTTAACTACAGCAGTGAGTCGGGTCGGATCCGGGGATCCACCCACATCAGGAGCAGATCGGCCAACAAATTGCCCAGAATGAGCATGATGGCCCCCAGCAGAAGCCCCGCCATCACCACATTGATGTCGAAACTTTGAACAGCCTCCAAGAGCAGCTTGCCCAGCCCCGGCCAATTGAAGAAAAACTCGGCAATAAAAGAGCCGCTGAGCAGATTGGCAAACTCAAAGCCCAAGATCGTGATCAAGGGGTTGACGGCGTTGCGCAGCGCGTGCAACCAGATCACCCGCCACTCTGGGATCCCACGGGCCCGCGCCGCCTGGATGTATTCCTGCCGCAGCACATCCAAGAAATTGCCGCGCGTAATCCGCTGCAGCCCGGCAAAGCTGGTGATGCTCAAGGCGAGGGTGGGCAGGAGCAGGTGGCGGCCCAGATCCAGCAACTTTTCCCCCAAACTAAGCTCGGCAAAATAAACACTGGTCATCCCCCCTACCGGCAGCCAGCTCACGTTTTGGGCCACAATTAGCAGCAAAATGGCCAGCACGAAGCTGGGCATGGCCTGGCCCAGGTAGCTGAGCAACTGCAACGCCCGATCCAGGGGGGTGTTCTGCCGCAGCGCCCCCAGGATCCCTAGGGGAATGGCGACCAGCCAAGTCAGCACCACAGAGGACACCGCCAACAGCAAGGTAGCGCCGGCGCGGGAGAGGATGAGCTGTGCTACCGGCACGCGATAGGTGTAGCTCACCCCGAAATCCCCTTGCAGCAGGTTGCCCAGCCAGGTCAAGTACTGCCAAACCAAGGGCTTATCCAACCCCAGCCGCGCTTCCTCTTGGGCAATAAACTCCTGGCTGACACTGGGATCCGCCCGCAAGGGATCCAAAAAATCTCCGGGGGCCAGTTGCAACAGCAAAAAACTGAGCAGCGTGATCAACAGCAGCACCGGCACCGCTTGGGTGATCCGCTGCAAAACTAAGGCCAGGGGAGGCCAAAGGTCAAAAGCGCGGGAACGGGAAGGCGGAGAGGAGGTTACAGCCACAGATGCAGATGGATACCTTAAGTGGTGCGCTCTTTGAGTTGGATTCTTGTCGAACTATGCTGACATCCTTGCGGCCAGATTTCCAGTGTGGGGTTTGCCAAGTCGAGCGGCTCTCTTGCAGGGGAATTGAGGGCTCAGGCAGTCCGGCAGACAGAAGCTGAAGCGGTACACTAGTCAGAAGCTTTTTTCATCGAGTCCCGTTGGGAAGACCTCTTGCGAAACCTGTTTCTTACCGGCGCTAGCGGCTGCCTGGGGCACTATGTGTTGGAGCGCCTGGCCCAGCAAAGGGATCCCGAGTTTCCGGAGCGGCCCGCCTACCACCTGTACGTTCTCATCCGCGAGACCAGCCGCCTGCGGCTGCCCCTAGAACGGCTGCCCGCCCCTATCACCCTAGTACCCGGCGATCTCCTGCGCATCCGGGAACACGCCGCTCTGCTGCGCCAGATGGATGGGCTGATCCACATGGCAGCGGCTTGGGGGGATCCCGCCCTGGCTTGGGCCGTGAATGTTACCCACACCCTGGAGCTCTTTCAGTTGTTGGATCCGGAGCGCTGTCAGCAGGTGATCTACTTTTCCACGGCCAGCCTTTTGAACCAGGACCTGGAGCCTTTGGCCATTGCCGGACGGGCCGGCACCGACTACATCCGCAGCAAGTACGAGATGCTGCTGCGGCGGCAGGAAAGCGGCTTCTGGCCGGAGCGCCTGCTCACCCTTTATCCCACCCTGCTCTTTGGCGGCAGCCCCCACCACCCCTACTCCCACATCACTGCCGGCCTCAAGGACGTTCTCCGCTGGCTGGATCTGATCCGCTTTTTGCGGGTGGATGCCAGCTTCCACTTCATCCATGCTGCCGATGTGGCCGAGATGGTCGCCCACTGGGTGGCTCATCCCCCAGGCGCAGGAGATTGGGTGTTGGGCAACTCCCCCTTGTCTTTGGATGAGTGCGTGGAACAGGTGTGTGCCTATTTCAAAAAGCGGATTTATTTCCGCGTGCCCCTGCCTTTGGCTTTGGTTCGCGGCTTGGCCTTCTTGTTTCGGGTGCGGCTTTCCGAGTGGGATGAATATTGTCTGCGCCAGCGCCATTTTGTTTACCCGGCCATTTCCCCAGAAACCCTGGGTTTGCGCTGCCGGTTTCCCACTTTGGCCTCTCTTTTGGATACCTACCTCTAGACCACCTTTGAGTAACAGTAGAACTGGACGCTGCTTCCTTTCCCTCTGGGACGGGGGGATGAGAGCCGAGGACCCAAGGGATCCCACTCGCCTCTGACAGGGATCAGCCGGTGGGGGCCACCGTTTCTCTGATGGCCAAGGCCTGGAGCTGGGCGGCAATGCGCTCGCGGTTGAGGTTTTGCCCAATCAGCACCAGTCGGGTCAAGCGCGGCTCCTGGGGTCGCCAGGGGCGGTCGTAGTAGGTTTCAAATCGGGATCCCACCCCCTGCAGCACCAGGCGCATCGGCTTGTAGGGGACGGCCACAAACCCTTTTATCCGGTAAAGACATTCCTCCTGGGCCAACTGGCGTAGCTGAGCCACCAGGGATCCCGGCTCATAACCTCCCTCCAAGCTGAGGTAGAAAGACTCAAAAGCTTCGTGCTCATGCTCCTCCCCGTGATCGTGGTGGCTGGGGCGGCGCTCGAGCTGGTCTTCCACCGCTGCATTAAAGCCCAAGAGCACTTCTGGGGGAACCTGCCCCCGCTCACAAGGGAGGATTTGAACCTCAGGGCGCAAGTGGTGCCGCAGCCAGCTTTCCACCCGAGCTTGCTCCTCTTGGGTAATCTGATCCACCTTGGTGAGCACCACCAAATCGGCACAACTCAACTGATCCTCAAACAATTCCTCAAGCGGAGTCTCATGGTCCAAACTTTCGTCAGCCTGCCGCTGCGCCTCCAGGGCCGCCGGATCCCCCACCAGTTGCCCGGAGGCCAGAGCCTGACCATCCACCACCGTAATCACCGCATCCACCGTGGCGCCTGTACGAATGGTGGGCCAGCGGAAAGCCTGCACGAGCGGCTTGGGCAAGGCCAGTCCTGAGGTTTCAATCAAAATGCAGTCTAGCTCCGCCCGCCGCTGCAACAGAGCTTCCATGGTGGGCAAAAACTCCTCCTGCACCGTGCAGCAGAGACAGCCGTTGGCCAGCTCCAGAATGGGGATGGATCCCTCCCCCTCACACAGTTGGCAATCCCGCAGCAACTCGCCGTCGATGCCCACTTCGCCAAACTCGTTAACTAACACGGCAATGCGGCGGCCCTGGTTGTTGAGCAAAAGGTGACGGATCACCGTGGTCTTGCCGGATC
This sequence comes from Synechococcus sp. R3-13, assembly GCF_047462195.1. NCBI lineage: Bacteria > Bacillati > Cyanobacteriota > Cyanophyceae > Synechococcales > Synechococcaceae > Synechococcus > Synechococcus sp. R3-13. Next base: position 10,068 of record NZ_JANSIO010000171.1, read on the forward strand.
CCAGAAATCCGGTGATGACGGTAACAGGGATCTTGTGCATCTGCTCTGATGACTCAGCGCTCTTCAGTTTCCACCCCAAACTTTCTTTCTGCCAATCCTTGAGGGGGGGATGCCCAAAAAAAGGCCCCCGGCAAGGGGGGCCAAAGGTACATTCCAGAGGAACTTATGCCCTTATCGGATCGGCTTCATCCGGTAAACCGGCTCGTTCTCGCGGTTGATCCCTTTCTCAAAACCGGCAGCGGCAGCGCGAGCGCGACCGGCATGCCACAGGTGGCCGACAAAGAACAGGAAGCCGAAGATGAAGTTGTGAGCGGCCAACCAGGTGCGGGGGCTGGTGAAGTTCACCGTGTTGATTTCAGTAGCCACACCCCCCACCGAGTTCAGGGATCCCAGCGGCGCATGGGTCATGTACTCCACCGCACGGCGAGCTTGCCAAGGTTGGATGTCGTTCTTCAGCTTGTCCAGATCCAACCCATTGGGGCCCAGCAGCGGCTCTTTCCAAGGAGCGCGCACATCCCAGAAGCGCATCGTCTCACCGCCGAAGATGATCTCGCCCGTGGGGGAGCGCATCAGGTATTTACCCAGACCGGTCGGCCCCTGCGCTTGGCCGATGTTGGCCCCCAAGCGCTGGTCGCGCACGATGAAAGTGAGAGCCTGAGCCTGAGATGCTTCTGGGCCAGTGGGGCCGTAGAACTCGCTGGGGTAGACGGTGTTGTTGAACCAGATGTAGCAGGTGGCAATGAAGCTCATCAGCGAAACCGCCGCCAAGCTGTAGGAGAGATAGGCCTCCCCAGACCAGATAAAGGCGCGGCGAGCCCAACCAAAGGGCTTGGTGAGGATGTGCCAAATCCCACCGGCAATGCAGATGATGCCAATGTAGATGTGGCCGCCGATTACATCCTCCATGTTGTCGACGCTGATGATCCAGCCTTCCCCACCAAAAGGAGATTTAAACAGGTAGCCGAAGATCACAGCGGGGTTCAAGGTGGGGTTGGTAATTACCCGCACATCGCCACCCCCTGGAGCCCAGGTGTCATAGACACCGCCAAACCACATGGCCTTGGCCACCAATAGGAAAGCCCCCAACCCCAACAGGATCAGGTGGATCCCCAGGATGGTGGTCATCTTGTTCTTGTCTTTCCAGTCGTAGCCGAAGAAGGGGAAAGACTGCTCCAGAGTTTCTGGGCCGCGAATGGCGTGATAAATGCCCCCCAACCCCAGCACGGCGCTGGAGATCAGGTGCAGCACCCCGATGACAAAGTAGGGGTAGGTGTCAATCACCTCGCCGCCCGGGCCAACCCCCCAGCCCAGAGTGGCCACGTGGGGCATCAGGATCAGGCCCTGCTCATACATAGGCCGATCCGGCGTGAAGTGAGCCACCTCAAACAGCAGCATCGCCCCCGCCCAGAAGACGATCAGGCCAGCGTGGGCCACATGGGCGCCCAAAAGCCGACCGGAGAGATTAATCAAGCGGGCATTCCCAGCCCACCAGGCAAATCCGCCTTGGGTGCGATCTTGCACCACTGCAGAACCAAATGTTGTCGAGGTCACAGAGACCAACCTCCAATGATAGTCAGGAACAAGAGACACCAAAAAAAGTTTAGTTAACGCGAGCGCCTGCCGTTGGGCTCCCTGTCCACTGGGATCCGCGGCAGGGGATCCCTTGGGCAAGCGCTCATCCTCACAGAGCAGATCTCTAGGGATCTACCGCAGCTAAAGTCGAGCGAGCTCAGTGGGTTTAGAGCGCATTGCCGCGGGGGAGGACTTCTTCAGGGAACTC
>NZ_JANSIO010000172.1:0-1384 GCF_047462195.1 Synechococcus sp. R3-13
GTCGGGTAGTTTACTTCTTCGCCAACATAGCTCTCGGGCAAAGGAGCAAAGGGGGCTGAGCGCTGGATGGCACTGAGCACGGCTGCATCCAACAGGGGATCTTCTGAGGGGGTTTGCAGGCGCAGTTCCCGCAAGGATCCCTGTCGATCCAGACGCACCTGCACCACCGTTACGTAGGATCCGGATGCCCGCCGTACCATCCAGTGTTGGCGAACCCTTTCTTGAAATTGAGCCAAGTAGTCTCCCCAATCCGGATCGGCGGTGGCATTTAGGCTGGGTGGGCCTGCCTGAGAGGACTCGATCCCACTGGTGCGACCGAAGTCGGAGTTGTGGGATCCGGTAGGAAAAGTCGGGGGCAAGGTGGGAGAAGGCTCTTCCAACGGGGCTGCGATCGGCTCTGGAGAGGGCAAAGTTGGATGCGGATCCGCTGGAGCCGACAGGTGGGGTTGTGGCAAAACCTCAGGAGAACTTGCTGCTCTTTCGGGTTGAGGCTTGAGGGATTGAGCAGGAGAGATCTGAGCCGATTTGGTCTCCACTGCTGCTGCCGAGGAGGTAGCCAGTAGGCTTTGCAGATGCTGACGATAGTCCTGCAGTTGCTGGCGCTGTGGAGAGGACAGAGGCCAGTGATCCAGCCATTCTTCCGTCAGATGTAGCGCCTCCGCCCAATTGTGATCGGCAACTGCCTGCTCCAGAGCTGCTAAACCCGCTGACAGATTTTCTAACCTGGCCTTTGGCTGCTGCTGAGGAGAGGCAGAGTTCCGGGCGGGCTGGGGCACCTCAAGCTCCCTTGTCGGCGGAGAAAGGATCTCAGGGACAGGACTCCCTGCGGCTGAGGCGAGCAGAGGCTGTGCCGTTGCAGAAGTGACCTCTACCCATTCACCTGGACTGGCCACTTGCGACTGCCGCACCGATACGTGATCCCGAGGTTCAGAGACACCGGACTCACGGGCGGAGACGGGCGCAATCCACTGCGGCTCTGGGGGCGGCTCATCCGCCATCTCCACCCACTGAAAGGAGATTATCTCCTCCTCCGGGATCCCAGGCCGCCAACCCATCCAGCTCATCGCGATGAAATGCAACCCTGCCGAGAGCACGTTGGCCAGCCCCAGGCGCCAAGGTAAGGAGCGGCGTTCCTGCTGTCGTTCTTGTTGAGAACGGCTGAGGCGGGGCTCTGGATCCACCTCTCCGTCTGTCAAGCAATTTGCCTGGCTCTCAGCAGCCGGTTCTGGTTTGGGGGAGGTGGACTCTGCAGTAGGTTGGGCCGGGATCCCTGTGTTACGGAGATCTCGGTTGGGGTTCAATTCGTTTTGCACCTTTCCACCTCTCCCCACAGCCACATGCCAACAGAAGCCCAGTAAACTACCCGACTCCGACCGCTAAAGCG
>NZ_JANSIO010000173.1:0-9885 GCF_047462195.1 Synechococcus sp. R3-13
TTGAGCTTATTATTGACTAGAGTCATGCTCTAGCGCTTAGGTCTCATGCTCAACTACCCGCCCAGCTATCCCGATCCCACTGTTGTGGACATCTACCACGGGCAGGCGGTACCGGATCCCTACCGCTGGCTGGAGGATCTGGACTCAGAGCAGACGCGGGCCTGGATTGAGGCGCAAAACCACCTTACCTTTAACTACTTGCAGCAGATCCCAGCCCGGCAGCGGATCCGAGAACGCCTGACCCAGCTCTGGAACTATGAAAAATACAGCCAGCCCTTCAAAGAAGGGGGCCGCTACTTCTACTTCAAAAACGACGGCCTGCAAAACCAGAGCGTTCTCTACACCCAAGAAAGTCTAGAGGGCCAGGCGCGGGTTTTGCTGGATCCCAACACCTTCTCGGAAGACGGTACGGTGGCTCTATCGGGCATTGCCATCAGCCGTGATGGGCGGTATCTGGCCTATGGTCTCTCCCGCTCCGGCTCCGACTGGCAAGAATGGAAGGTGCGGGACATCGAAACCGGCGAGGATTTGCCGGATCACCTCCGCTGGGTCAAGTTTTCCGGGGCGAGCTGGACGCTGGATGGGCAAGGATTTTTCTACAGCCGCTACGACGAACCGGCCCCCGGCAGCGAATACGAAAGCGTCAACTACTTTCAAAAGCTCTACTACCACCGCCTGGGCACTCCCCAGTCGCAAGATACCTTGGTCTATCACCGCCCCGACCAAAAGGAATGGGGGTTTGCCGGCGGGGTTACGGAAGATGGTGATTACTTGATCATCTCCGTCTGGCGGGGTACGGATCCCAAGAATCTCATCTTCTACAAAGACCTGCGGGATCCCCAGTCTCCTGTAGTAGAGCTCATCCGCGAGTTTGAGGCCGAATACAGCTTCGTGGGCAACGACGGATCCCGCTTTTGGCTGTTGACGGACTGCCAAGCTCCTCGGCGGCGACTGGTGGCCATCGACTTGGAGCAGCCTGACCGGGTGCAGGAGGTGATCCCTGAGGCGGAGGAGACCCTGCAGGGGGTTAGCTTGATCAACAATCAGTTTGTGGCCTTCTACCTCAAAGACGCCCACACCCAGATCAAGACCTTTGCTTTAGACGGTAGCTACCTGGGGGAAATTCCGCTGCCCGGGCTGGGATCCGCCAGCGGCTTTGGCGGCAAGCGCTACGACACCGAGACCTTCTACACCTTCACCAGCTTCACCACCCCACCCACCATCTACCGCTACGATTTCACCAGCGGCACCAGCACCCTGTTCCGTCAGCCCCAGGTGGATTTCGATCCCCAGGCCTACGAGGTGCAGCAGGTGTTCTACGCCAGCCAAGACGGCACCCGCATCCCCATGTTCCTTGTCCACCGCCGCGGCCTAGCGCGGACAGGGGATCACCCCACCCTGCTGTACGGCTACGGCGGCTTTGGCATCTCTCTGACCCCCAGCTTTTCGGTGGGCCTGGTGGCCTGGCTGGAGATGGGAGGGGTTTACGCCCAGCCCAGTTTGCGCGGCGGCGGCGAATACGGGGAAGCCTGGCACCAAGCGGGCACCAAGCTCAACAAGCAAAAGGTCTTCGACGACTTCATTGCCGCGACTGAGTGGCTCATGGCCAACGGCTACACCAACCCCTCCAAGTTGGCCATCGCCGGCGGCAGCAACGGCGGCCTCTTGGTGGGGGCCTGCCTGACCCAAAGGCCGGATCTCTTTGCAGCAGCCCTCCCCGCCGTGGGGGTGTTCGACATGCTGCGCTTTCATAAGTTCACCATCGGCTGGGCCTGGATCTCCGAGTACGGATCCCCGGAAGACCCGGAGGAATTCAAGGCCCTCTACGCCTACTCCCCCCTGCACAACCTCAAGCCCGGCACCGCCTACCCCGCCACCCTGATCACCACCGCAGATCACGACGACCGGGTGGTGCCCGCCCACAGCTTCAAGTTTGCCGCTGCCCTGCAGGCAGCCCAGGGGGGATCCCAGCCCATCCTCATCCGCATCGACACCAAGGCAGGGCACGGGGCCGGCAAGCCCACCAGCAAGCTGATTGAGGAAGCTGCCGACCGCTGGGCCTTTTTGGTGCAGGTGCTAGGGATCCCCTGGGACGGAACGGGAAGTTAGCGAGCTCTAGGACCCAGGCCCACCCGACCGGCATAAACTGCCGCTTCCCCCAGCTCGTCTTCGATGCGCAGCAGTTGGTTGTACTTGGCAATGCGCTCGCTGCGGCAGAGGGATCCGGTTTTGATCTGCCCGGCACGGGTGGCCACCGCCAAGTCGGCAATGGTGGTGTCTTCCGTCTCGCCAGAGCGGTGGCTGATGATGGTGCGAAAGCCGGCTTGAACTGCCAATTGGATGGCCGAGACGGTCTCCGTCAGGGTGCCGATTTGGTTGGGCTTGATCAAAATGGCGTTGGCGGCGGCGCTGTCGATACCCTTTTGCAGGCGGGTCAGGTTGGTTACAAACAGGTCATCTCCCACCAGCTGTACCCGGGATCCCAGTTGAGCGGTCATGGCTTGCCAACCGGCCCAGTCTTCTTCCGCTAGCCCATCTTCAATGGAAAGGATGGGATAGTTGGCCAGCAGTTGCTGGTAGTAAGCCACCATCTCAGCCGCGCTGTGGGCTTTGCCCTCAAAGTGATATTGCCCATCCTGCAGCAGCTCGTTGGCGGCCACATCCAAGGCCAAGGCGATATCTGCTCCCGGTTTGTAGCCTGCCTGTTCAATAGCCGTCATCAGCAGATCCAAAGCCGCCGCATTGGAGTCGAGATCAGGAGCAAACCCCCCTTCATCCCCCACACCGGTGGACAGCCCCTTCTGCTGCAGCACTTGTTTTAGTACCGCAAACACCTCAGCCCCGTAGCGCAGCGCCTCGCGAAAGCTGGCCGCTCCAATGGGCACAAGCATAAATTCTTGAATATCGACGTTGTTGTCGGCGTGGGCGCCGCCGTTGAGCACGTTCATCAGCGGCACCGGCAGCAGGTTGGCAAAGGGCTCCCCCAGGTATTTGTAAAGAGGCAAGCCCACTGCTTCCGCAGCCGCTTTGGCTGTCGCCAGAGAAACTGCCAAAATAGCGTTGGCCCCCAGGCGGGACTTGTTGGGGGTGCCGTCCAGGTCGATCAGCAACTGGTCAATACGGGCTTGGTTGAGGGCATCTTCTCCCTGCAGCTCCGACTGGATGGGGCCAAGGATGTTTTCCACCGCCCTCAGCACACCCTTACCGCCGTAGCGTTTGGGATCCCCGTCCCGCAGCTCGTGGGCCTCGAAGGTACCGGTCGAAGCACCGCTGGGAACCTGCGCCAAGCCCGTTGCTCCATTGGCTAGACCCACCAGGGCCTCTAAGGTGGGGCGTCCTCGCGAGTCGAGGATCTCATGGGCGGTAATCCACTCGATGGCCGTTTCCACAGTTACACCTCAGCAATTGGCTAGATAGCTCTGGCCAAAGCCAGATCCCCCCATAGACTAGTAGATTCTTGCCCGCGATCCGGTCAGCTTCCAGAAAACTTTAAGTCTGTCCTTCGGGCACAGAGATTCTTCAAGGCTGCAGCAGTAGATTGAACATAGGCCGGCCAGAGCTTCAACCAACCATCGAGCGGGGTTTGCCTAGGCAGGGTGCTACTCAGGAGGTGTTCTCCTCTTCCTTCTAGGCAAAGCGATGGCTCAGCCGCATCGGGTCGTGTACGGTGATCTTCTTCTTGTGAATGGAGATGTACTTCTTCTTGCGCAGCTCTCCCAACAGGCGGGTGATGGTGACGCGGGTTGAGCCAATGGCCTCGGCAATGGCCTGGTGAGACAGCTTGAGATCGATGGTGACCCCATCTGGGCCAGGCACTCCGAAATCGCGACAGAGAATCAACAAAAAGCTGACCAGACGGGATCCCATGTCGCGATGAGCCAGCGTCTCGATCATCATCTCCGTTTGCAAGATACGAGACGACAGGCTTTTAACCAGCAACATGGCCAGTTCGGCGTTCTCCTGCAAGGATTTTTCCACCTGCTCGATCGGTAGAGAGAGTAACTCGGTAGGTGTAAAAGCCACCGAGTGATAAAAGCGGTCGGAGCGCTGTCCCGTGATAAAGGAGAGCACGCCGAAGATGCTGTTTTCGCGCAGGAGGGCAACTGTGATTTCCTCTCCCATTTCGTAGACCCGCGAGAGCTTAACCGCTCCCTTTACCAAAAAGTAAACCCGCTCCGCCGGATCCCCTGGAAAAAAAATGGTCTTCCCGCGCTCGAACGTTTCGATAACCGGAGGATGGTGAGGGCCTCCCAATTGCTTGAAGGCTGTGATCAGAGATTTTTCCGCTACGGCCACCGCCATACTCATCAACCTTTTAAGGTCAGTTTATACCTAAGATCAACCTACTAAGATCAATCTAGAAGCATTAGGCTAGGTTGCAACCCATTGACTTCAGAATCTACGAGGATACCAAGATTTACCCTAAAGTAGAAGGTTCTGCCTAGGTATCTTTGTAGCACGCGCTACATTTTTAAGTCTCGTTTTTGCCCCAGAAAGGGATCCCCAACCGAAAGCAGGGGTTAGGATAAGAGCCATTGTCGCTGGGGGTTGTGTCGGCCCTTGGCGGTAGAGAGTGGAGTGGGTTGGAACATTCTATCTATCTATCTATGGGGATCCCAGAGGTTATCGTTGCTGCACCTTCTCAACTGAGCCGCCAGCATTTCACAGTGCGGATGCCGGATCCGGCCAATCACCTCCTGGAGGTGGAGCTGCTGCTCCGAGAGGTGGAGCCAAAGATGCCTTTGCGGCTGCGGCTGCCGGTGTGGACGCCGGGATCCTACCTGGTGCGGGAATATGCCCGTCACGTGCAGGAGTTTCAGGCGGCAACTGAGCAAGGGATCCCTTTGGCCTGGCGGAAGGTGGATAAGAATACCTGGCAAATCGATCCGCCGGGTTCTTCTGCTGTGAAGGTGTGCTATCGGGTCTATGCCTATGAGCTGACGGTGCGCACGAACCATCTGGATTTGACCCACGCCTATTTCAACGGGGCAGCGCTCTTCCTCTACGTGCCCGGTCGCGAGCGGGAACCCTACACTTTGACGGTGATCCCCCCCAAGCCGGATTGGCACATCGCCACCAGTTTGCGGCCCTTGACCTCTCCTTCTGAGGATCCCACTTCCGGCCAGTCTTTTGTGGCGGAAGACTACGACGAGCTGGTGGATAGCCCGGTGGAGGTGGGTCCACATCGAGTGCAATCGTTTGAGGTGGAAGGGATCCCGCATTACCTTGTGGTTTGGGGGTCAGGCACTCTAGATGTCGATCGGGCCGTTGCCGATGCCAAGGCCATTGTCGAAACCACAGCCGCATTTTTTGGTGGGCTACCCTATGACCGTTACTGGTTTATCGTGCATTTGTCGCCGGGAGGATTTGGTGGCCTTGAGCACAAGTACAGCACCACCCTTCTTTACTCTGGGCTAGAGCTGCATCAGCCGGAGTCCTATCGTCGGTTTTTGGCTCTGATGGCCCACGAGTTGTTTCATGCCTGGAATGTCAAGCGTCTGCGTCCTCTGGCATTGGAAAAGATCGATTACAACCAAGAAAATTATCTGGAATGTCTGTGGTTTTGTGAGGGGGCGACCAGCTATTACGAAAACGTCATCTTATTGAGGGCAGGGATCCTCAGTGCCGGCGATTTCTTGAAGATTCTTTCCGAACAGATTGGCCGCTTGCAGCGTACTCCGGGCCGGGCCGTGCAATCGCTGCGGGAGTCCAGCTTCGATACCTGGATCAAACTCTACCGCCCCCACGAAAACACCCTCAACAGCCAGGTTTCTTATTACTTAAAGGGGGCTTTGGTCTGTTGGCTGCTGGATCTGCACATCCGTCACCTTTCCGGCGGTCGGGGATCCCTGGATACAGCTTTGCAGGATCTGTGGCAGCGCTTTGGTCGGTCAGGGAAGGGCTACAGCGACCAAGACTTGCGGGAGGCGTTTGAGCGGGCAGCCGGTGCCGATCTTGGCCGGTTTTTCGCAGCCTATGTGGAAGGCACGGAAGAGCTAGACTACAACACTTACCTACACCCCTTTGGCCTCACCCTTAAAGCCCACTTCAGCCGACCCAACCTTCCCCCCTACCTGGGCCTCAATTTCAACGGCGAGGGCAATCGCATCAGCGCAGTAGAGATGGGATCCCCGGCGCAAAAAGCGGGCATCTGGGCCGGCGATGAGCTGGTGGCCCTGGATGGGTTCAGGGTGAGCGCTGCCAACTTGGCGGAACGCTTGACGGCCTATCAGCCCCACCAGATCATTTGTTTGAGCGTTTTTCAAGCGGACCAGTTGAAACACTTTTGGATCCCGTTGGATCCCCCTCGGCCCGATGTCTACACGTTGGAGGTATTGCCTGAACTGACTCCTGCTCAAGAAGCTCTTCAGCAAGGCTGGCTGGGATCCCTTGTCGGCGCCCAGCTTCGGTCAGAGGCAGGTCCCCATCTGCTTGAAAATTCACCTATCTCCTCCTATCATGTTGAGGCAAGCAGGTAATCCAGTTAACTGGAAAGAAAAGTAACAGCAGCAGAGGACAGGAGTATCTGATGGACTTAGTTTTGGTTTTATTGATTGGGGCAGCTGTTGGTTTCTCGGTAGGCATTTACGTTGCTCGCCAGTATGGGGCCAGTCCTAAACTGGAAATCTGGAAACGAGAGATTATCAGAGATATATCTTCGCAGCTAAGCCAACGCAGCCAAGAACTCAACAACCCGGACAAAGCACTCATCAAGTTGAGCGAAGGATTGGTAGACAAGATTTCTCAAAAGTTACAGGAAAAGTTACAGGCCGTCCAAGCTACCCTTGAAGAGTTTAAATTTCGCCTTGCTGACAGCCAGCAAAGCTTGCTACAGGACTGGGGCAGAGACTTTCTACAAGCTATATCTGTAAAGTTGGCCGAACATGGCCAGCAACTGAACAATCAGCTAGCCATTCTGGAAAATCTAGTGGAAGAGGCCAAAGATATTTATCGGCAACTACGGGTTACTATTCAAAGTTCTCATGGATCCGGGATATGCCCAACTGCAAATCAGGACTCCCAGAATGAGCAGGTTACTCAGGTCATTGGTAAAGCACCAGATCCTGAGACACCAGACGAAGTACTAAGAGACAAGGATGGGACAGCTACTGTTGATATATCAAAGATAGAGTCGTTCTTAAACTCAAAAAACATAAAGATAAAAAGCATAGCTGCGGAAGAAAAAGAGGAAAAGCTAGATCAAATAGCCGCCTTTATGGGCAGCCGATACTCTTTTATCAAGAGATTTTATGGAATGGTTAAATCAAACATGAAGAGCGGCAGTTCTTTCTTCCTAAACCTTAGAGACGAACCTCCACAAGTAGTCAGTTCAACTTGCCAAGTTGCTAAGGAGTTACACGACATCGCATTTTTGGAAGAGTACAGATACTCTAAGGCGCCCAGATGCCTTTTGGTAGCGAGACCCAGTAGGTCGCCTCAGGCGCTGAATTTTCTGGCAGGGAACTGGCTGGAAAGATATGTTAGGGGCACGCTGATCCGCCTTGTTGAGGCTCACACCGAAAAGATCAGTTTCTCTTACGTCGCGAATGCCCAAGTTACTTTATCGAATAGAGCCGATTTTGAGATGGATCTTTTCTTCCATATCAATGATAAATTCTACTGGGTGGAATCGAGGACAGGTGGGTACCAAGATAAAATACAAAAATACTCCGGAATCGCTCATGAACTCGGTCTTCAGGGAAGCCAAGCTTTCATAGTTTTAACTGATGTTAGTCAAGATACAAGAAGTAGTCTATCTTCCCTCTATCACCTGTCAGTGATTGGCGTCGATGAGGTTGAGTCTACCTTTGATGGGATCCTGAAAAGCCATCTCTGAAAGTCTGAAAAAGTCCCCAAGAGCATCGGCTCAGGCCACAATCTTGACGGCTTGCTCCATACACCACCAGGGATCCTCGGCAAAAGCTGGCATGGGAGTGCTGCCTGCCTTGCCCAGAACGGCCAGCCTTACCTCTCGATCTAGACGGGATCCGGCCCCGTAGGGATCTTCTGAGGGAGGTTCCAGCCGTTGCCCCAGAGGGGGCATCACCATAATGCCTGGCTGCATGCTGGTGCTGCTGACCCAGATTTTGAAGTGATCCACCGCTACGTCTGTTCCTTCTGGCAGTTGCATCTGCAGCAAGTAGCGGGGGCCAGAGCCAATCAGCAGGCTCTCGTTGGGGCGTAAACGGGCAGGCAGATCTGGTTGATAGGGGTAAACCAAATCCACGCTGTACCGCCGCTCGTCAAAGACGGTGACATAAACATGCACTGGAGTGGGGGCTCTGTTTCTCAAGGCAATGGCCAGGTTGCGGCCTGCTTGGATTTGCACTTTCCCTTGGGGATCCCGCGGCAGGGGGCTCACTTCGGCAGGGGCAGAGCTGCTGGCCGGGGTTTCCAGTTGGAGAAATTCCACTTCCAAGATGCTGCTCAGCGCATCGCTGGCAGGTTGCAGGTTCAAAAGATTACCAAAAGCAGCCACGTGCTCCAACAGCCGCACCAGCTTGCGAGGCAGGGCCTGTAGCTTTTTCACCGGGATCCGGAAGGCCGCCAGAGCCACCTCTTCCCCCCGACGGTAAAAGTGATAAATGGCATCGGGCAACAGCTCTACCCGCAAGTCTGCTGCTTCCGGATCTGTGTAGGCCAGAAGCGGTGAGGCCGGCAAAGCCGCCAGCAAATTGGCAACAGGCATTTGGATCTGACTGGGATCCGCACAGGTGAAAGCCACCCGCAACGGCTGGAATCGGACAGAGGACATGGGGGCAATCCTGCAAAAACCTGGAACGGAGTCTGCCGTATTCTCCTGCTGTGAGGTTGCCGGGCAAGCAAGCCAAGCTCTATATTACCTGCTCAGTTCTCCCCACCTCGACCGGGCTGTGGCCAAGTCAGCTCCCGGCCAACAGACCCCCAACAGGCCACAGCTCCGTAATCAAACTTAACACCAAAGGCAAATGGAACCGATTGGGAAACCATCTCGGATCCCATCTGCAAATGATCTCTTGATGGTCTATTCTTGATCCTGTTGTCGGGTTTGCGGCTGGAGTGGAGCCCACCTCTCCTCTTTCTAGACTGATCTACGGAGAACCATGTTTAGCAAAGCTTTTTCTGTTCAGAAGGTGTTTGTGCCAGCGCGTCGTCGGTTGCTTGTCCTGCTGTTGGCTGTGTTGATGGCTGGGTTTGGCTGGGGTCTGGCTCCAGTGTTTGCAGCTAAGGATATTCCTGCGGTGGCTCTGTCGCCAACCGAGTCCATTACCTTTACCGAGGCCCAGTTGGCCAAAGGGAAGAAGTTATTCAACACCGCGTGCGCCCAGTGCCATGTGGGCGGTCAGACCTATCCCAACCCAGACGTAAGCTTGAAGCTTTCGGATCTGGAGGGGGCAACTCCCCCACGGGATAATGTGCTGGCAATCGTGGACTACATCAAGAATCCGGTCACCTATGACGGGGTGGAGTCTCTGTTGGAGTATCACCCCAACACCCAGCTCACCAGTGAGTATCCCCGTCTGCGCAACCTCACCGACGAGGATCTGAAGCTGATTGCGGGCTACATTCTGGTGCAGGCCAAGACTGTTCCCGGCTGGGGCGGTACCAAGAACGAAAGCCACAGCGACCTATCGGCCTATCTCTAGGTCTGGATCGGAAGTTGCCTATGAGATGTCGGATCCCGTCTCGCCTCTAGGCCTAGGTCGGGATCCTGGCCTTGTTGTGGCTGGGGCTGGCCAGTCCGGTGGCGGCTCGCATTCATCCTTACCAAGAAAACTGGGTTTAGGGAACTGCCCCGCAAGGGGGAATGCCTGGGGAGATGAGCACCGCTGTCGTAGAGGGGCAGCCCAACACGGTAAGTGCTGTCGCAGAGCCAGGAACCAGAATCTCCTGCCTTTGGGCAGG
>NZ_JANSIO010000174.1:0-598 GCF_047462195.1 Synechococcus sp. R3-13
CCCACCACCACCAGCTCGCACTCCCAAATCTCGTCCGGCTGCGGCAAGGGATCCAACAAGGGCCAACCGTGGGCGGTAAAACGGGGCACCTCCGGCTCGGAGACGGCAACAGGGGATCCCACCTCTGGCTGGGAGAGGGCGGCAAACCCCATCCCGGCCACAAAGCTCAGCAGCGACAGGATCCCCAGCCCCACAGTTCGCTTGGGCTCAGATCCCCGGCACGCCGCAGCCGTCTTTTTGCCAGCCATGCTCACTCACACCCCCGGCCTTTCCCCGGCAGGAGAAATCCCCTTGAGAATAGCTGAGGAAACCGACATTGAGGCCAGCCAGGATCCCTGCCACAGGGCATAATGGGCTAGCAACTTTTTAACGGCAACAGCGGGATCCCATGGGACGGGCAAAGAAGGTGGTATTGGCCTATTCAGGCGGGGTGGATACTTCCGTCTGCATTCCCTATCTCAAGCACGAGTGGGGGGTGGAATCGGTGGTGGCCCTGGCAGTCGACTTGGGGCAGGGGGCGGAGCTGGAGGCCATTCAGGCCAAAGCCCTCAGGGCGGGGGCAGAGCAATCTCTGGTGCGGGAGGCTGTCCAGGCCCTC
>NZ_JANSIO010000175.1:0-1531 GCF_047462195.1 Synechococcus sp. R3-13
ACGGCAAACCCCTGCTCCAGATCCTCAAGAGTAGCCGCCAAGATCTTGGCATCTAAACGGCTCAGCTCCAGGGATCCCATGCGCTGCAGCGACTGCACAATACGCAGCCAGGCCGTCCGGTTGGGATGATACTCCAACTGCTTTAGGCGGGTCTCAGCGTTGGAAAAAACTTCTTGCAGAAGGGAAGAAACGGAATCGGTCAAGCTGGGATCCTAAAGTTCTCTGGAATTACTTTAATCAGTTCTCGGCACAAAATGGCAGCTGGGTTCTAATCCAGAACCCAAAAGTTACATTCTGAAACACCCAAGGCATAGCCCTCAGGCTTCGGCAGGTGTGTCGAAGTGCTTTTCCAAAATCGTGGTTAGAGTTGCCTTGGGTACGGCGCCGACCACCACATCCACCTTCTGGCCGCCCTTGAACAACATCAGGGTGGGAATGCTGCGAATACCGTACTGGCTGGCAGTTTGAGGGTTCTCGTCGGTGTTGATTTTTACAACCTTAACTTTGCCGACATACTGCTCAGCTATCTCCTGAACCACAGGAGCCACCATCCGGCAGGGGCCACACCAAGGTGCCCAAAAATCAACCAGAACCGGAATATCGCTGCGCAGCACCTCTGCCTCAAAGGTAGCATCAGCGATATCTATTGCTGCAGACATGCTTGGAGAACTCCTGAAACAATACCTATCATGGTTTCTAATCTTAGCACAGCTCTCTGGCTGCTGCTGACCGAAAACTCGGCGTCGCAGGCCCCGGCATTCATGCCTGGGGATAAGTCACCGTCTCATGACAGGACGGGAGACTCGCTCCACCCGCTTATGGAAGGGTGCAGCGTTAAAGGTGAAGTAGAAGTATCTGGGGTGTTTTGGCATCTCAGTAGTTGAGGAGATGGCGTCCCCCACGAGGATATAGGGCCTCGTGTAGCCCATTGCAACGAAGCGCGAGGAGCGTGGAGCGATGGAAAAAATCCCCCGGCTTTAGCCGTGGGGAGAACGTTAACGATCTGGCTGGACTGGCCGGATTAGTATTGGTGAGCTGGGATCCCTTAGACAAATACCATTGGCTTATGACGGATTTTCTCGAAAGCAGCCGCATCAAAACGGTAGAGGGTTGCCGGTCTGCCTGTTCCTTGGGAACTTTTCTGGCCGGTATCTTGCAAGATACCCAGTTTCAGTAGGCGGGCGCGAAAATTGGAGTAGTCGGAGAACCCCTCGCCCAAAACGGTGCCGTAGAGCTGATAGACCTCCCCTAGCGTGAAGGTGGCGGGCAAAATGTCAAAGGCAATCGGGCTGTACTCCAACTTGGCGCAGAGGCGACGGCGGGCATAGCGGCAAATCTCTTCGTGGTCAAAGGCTAAAGAGGGAATTTGGTCGGCGGGATACCAGGCAATGCCCTCCACTCCGTCTGCCAGCAATTCAGCATCCTGGAACCGCACCAGGGCAAAGTAGCTGACCGACAGGTAGCGCACTCCATAGCCATCCTCGGCCTCGCGGGGATCCCGCTCCGGCCCCCCGAAGGTGTAGAGCTGCTC
>NZ_JANSIO010000176.1:0-3229 GCF_047462195.1 Synechococcus sp. R3-13
TTTTTTAATGCTGTTTTAATATCTTCTTAACGTTGTTTTACGCTTTTCCATCGGCAAATGGCGGGCCTATGCTGAGGTAGGACGGCCCAGGTCGTCTGTTGCCGTGAGAACGTCAGGACACTCGACGTTCGCGTTAGCAGTGCTTTGCTCTATGAACCAGTCCAATCGAATCGTCCAAGGGATCCATCACCTGCACTTCTATCTTTGGGATCTGCCCCGTTGGCAGGAACACTTTTGTCAGGTTTGGGGCTTCCGAATGGAAGGACAGCTCGGCAGTACCCTCTGTCTGCGTCAGGGATCCCTGCGCTTGCGCCTATCTCAGCCGGCTCACGCCGGGGATGAGGTGGATCGCTATTTGCAGCAACATTCGCCTGGGGTGGTGGATGTGGCCTTGGCGGTGGAGGAGCAAGAGCTGTTGGGCTTGGCAGAGCTTTTGCAGAGGCGAGGAGCCCAAGTGGAGTGGATCCCGGCAGAAGACGAAGGCTGCCCTGCTCTGTGCCTGCGCACTCCTTATGGACTCAGGCATTCTTTGATCCCCAGCTCAGGGATCCCCGATTCAGCCCCTGCTGAGGAGAACCTGTTTTCCCACTGGGATCACCTGGTATTGAACGTGGAGCAGGGATCCCTGCAGGCAGCGGCAGATTGGTATGGGCAGGTGCTGGGTTGGCGGTCTCTGTATCGCTATAGCATCCGCACCAACACCTCTGGCCTAGAAAGTGTGGTGGTGGGAGATCCTGAAGCCGGGATCCAGTTGGCCATCAACGAGCCCACCTGTGCCGCTTCCCAGATCCAGGAGTTTTTGGATGCCCATCATGGCCCTGGCCTGCAACATGCGGCGTTGCACAGCTCAGATGTCTTCGCCAGTGTGCGCCGGCTGCGACAGGGAGGCGTAAACTTTCTGCAGGTGCCACCGGAGTACTACACAAACCTGGCAAGGGAGCTGGCCTCTGGAGCAGTACTCCCTTCTGGTGGGTTGCCCACCATCTCCTGGCACGACTTGGTGGAGCAGCAGCTCCTTTTGGATACCACCTTGCCTGCCTCTGATTCCCGACACCCCCCCCTGTTGTTGCAAACCTTCACTCAGCCTCTGTTTGGCCGGCCCACGTTTTTTTTCGAGGTCATCCAACGGTTGGGTGGAGCCACAGGCTTTGGCGAAGCCAACTTTCAAGCCCTGTTTGAAGCTCTAGAACGCCAACAGCGACAACGGCAGAAGGCTCGGGCCTGTTAACACCCTCATCAACGCTCTGGGGATCCGGTGGGAGCACTAGGGGAATGTCTCCAGTTCAATCAACACAACTGCACCCAGAGTTTCCAGCCGACCGTTCGGGTATGCGGAAGGCGGTCAACTCAAGACAATTGGGCAGCAACGGCTTTCAACAGGTGTTTTTGGTCAACGGGCTTCGTCAAATAGGCATCGGAGCCAAAGCATAACCCCTGTTCAATCTCTTCGGGAGAGATTTTCGAGGAGAGAAAGACAAAGGGGATGTGAGCCGTGGACTGATCCCATCTCAGAGCATCCAGCACCCCATAGCCGTTCAGCTTGGGCATCACCACATCGCACAACACCAAGTCCGGCATCAGCGTGCGCACCATCTGCAAACCCTCCTCTCCATCGGTGGCCGCCACCGCGTCGTACCCCGCTCTTTGCAACACCTTCTGCAGGTAGGTACGGATGGAGGGTTCGTCTTCAATCACCAAGATGCGTTTGGACATAACTTTGTAAAAAAGCAAGCAAAAACCCAGCCCAGCCTGTCGGGCCCACTATCCACTTCCCGGAGCAACAGAGATCCGAGTTGATGCAGGAGCAAGTAAAAGAACTATAGGGGCAGTGTAGGGAAACCCTGAGGAAAAAAACTCCGCCAAATCGCTCATTCTGGGATCCCACGGCTCTGCAAAAATCCTGGTAGCGTGAGGGACAACTTTCCTTGTCCGTAGATTTGCGGTTATGCCAGGTAGCCCAAACTCCTCTCCTCCTTTGGGAGAGGGGCCGGGGGGGAGGGCAGCCTATTCTGAGGTCAGTTGTCGTTCCATCAGGCGGGCGAGAGCGGCGGTGGGAGTGGTCTGCCCTTGCAGCAACTGGTGAACCTCTTGAGTAATGGGCACGGGGATCCCGTGTTGGGCGGCAATTTTTACAACGACCGGAGCTGTGTAAACGCCCTCGGCAGTACCCTCCATTTCGGCCAAAATCTGCGACAAAGGCTTGCCCTGGCCCAGCCCGTAGCCCACCCGGTAGTTGCGACTGAGGGAACTGTGACAGGTGGCCAGCAGATCCCCCAACCCCGACAGGCCGTTGAAGGTTTCTGCCCGTGCCCCCAGCTTGGATCCCACCCGGATCATCTCTGCCAGGCCGCGGGTAACCAGAGCCGCACGGGCATTGGCCCCCAGTTGCAAGCCATCACACACGCCAACAGCGATGGCAATGACATTTTTCAGAGTGCCACCCAGCTCCACCCCCAACGGGTCACTGCTGGTGTAGAGGCGGAACCGCTCCGAGGAAAGGGCATACTGCACCTGCACAGCGGCCCAGGGATCCCGGCTGGCCACCACTGCCGCTGCCGGCAAGCCTTGGCGGATCTCCGCCGAAAGATTAGGCCCCGAAAGCACCACCAGGGGCTGCTCCGGGAAGGTGGCCCCCCAAATTTGGGTAGGGGTCAGAAGCTGCAGTGGATCCAACCCTTTGGTGGCCGAGACCAAAATTGCCTGCGGCGGGATCCCCACTTGGCGCACCGCTTCCACCACAGGGCGTACCCCCGCCATAGAGACGGCTGAGATGAGGATTTGGGATCCCTGGAGCACTTCTGCCAAATCCAGGCCCTTGCGGCGATTCCAAACCCGCACCCGGTGCCCTTGCCCCTGAGCCAGCATCGCCAGGGTACTTCCCCAAGCCCCGGCTCCCAAAATAGCAACACTTTGAGGAGATGTTGGGCTGTGGCCTTCTGCGTTAGTGTTCATCCGACCTTTCCACCCGCAGACTTCTTTTAAGCTTTCCTCGTGAGATGCCTCTCAAAAAACCTGCACCGGCGAAGGGAAGACCAACGGCAAAGGTTAGTATGGGTGGATACCAAATCATGGGTTAGCTCGAGAGCAGACGACATGGCAGAAGCAGGGATCCCCCGTCTTCCTCCTGAGGTAGCCGCCAAGATGGGAACCTGGCAGCACGGCTATGCCCTTACCAATGGCATTCAACTGCACTATGTCACCCAAGGGGAAGGGGAGCTGGCGATCTTGT
>NZ_JANSIO010000177.1:0-2415 GCF_047462195.1 Synechococcus sp. R3-13
CAGTGCGGGGCTCCTGCAATTTCTAGCTGAAGTGGCTCTTGCAGGTTTAGAGTGGCGATTGACTTGTAGTTGTGGCCATACTGGAGGGATGGCGTAAAGAACTGTAACCTCAGCAGTACACCAGAGTCATCTTGAAGTGCAGTGATGAAGTGCAGTGAAATAGTGCAGTAAAATTGTCTCTAAGGCGTTCTTTGTTCTTTGTGTTGGTTCTAGCTCCCCTTTCTCCTTAAAAAAAGAGGAGTTGTGAGTGAGAGAAAACCTACCCAAACATTACCTATGGTCAAAACAATCTTCAAGACAATCTCCTCTTCCACCCTGGGGTCGATGATGTTGCCTTTCTCCTGCCGCCAGCTTTGGATAACTGCCTTTCCCGCGTTGGCCGGAGTTACGGTGGCTATTGGTGGCCTTGGGGCGGGAGGATCCCTGTGGCAGGCAGGAGCAGCAGGTTTGGCCACGGGGATGACGGGCTATGTGGCTTCTGCTCTATCTGGAAGCGAGGCCAAAGCCAAAATCCAGCTTCTGCAGCACCTCGAAAATCGACAGAAGCAAAACGAAATCACTCCTTCAGACCTACAGCAACTGCAAAGCGAACTGGCCAACCTGCGTGCTGCCCTTGAAGATTGGGCAAAAGTCCAGCAGAATGGAAAAGCTGCTGCCAAAACTCATGAGAATGCTCATTCGCAAGCTCAAACTGCTCAGCTCCATTTTGAGGAGATAGAGACCCAGATCCAATCTCAAAAAGAACGGCTTTCTCAGTTACGCGCAGAAGAGCAAAGTCTGAAAGCCTCGATTGGAGATTTACAAGCCAAGGAACAGAAACTCATTCAGTCCCTTAAGGAGGGCATAGCCAAGGTAGAACAACTCCAATCAAAACAGAATCTCCTCAAGCAAGATATTGCCCGCTTAACCCAGGCTTGTCGGTCAACAGGCTCTAGTAACTCCATTAAACGGTCACCTATGCCCGCGAAAGGATCTTCAGACGTATCTCTTGGCTCGGCCCGCATGACCAAAACTGCCGCCGGCGTCGCATGGGCCGACAAATATGACGAAGTCTTTGCAACCCTCGAGGAGCGAATCGACAACCTGGAAGATAGCGCCAAAGCAATGGCAGAGCTGGCATCGATGAAGGGCAACAGCAGCTGGTAGGAGTGAACATCTCAATCCCAATAGCAGCGAAATGGCTCACGGCTCCGGCTCGCCAAAGCCCCGCAGAGGATGAGCATATTCTGAGGGGGTCAGGCCCTTAGCCTGCACCAATACCCCAAAGCCCCCCAACCCCATGGGATCCAGCAGCGCATGAAGAGCGGATCGCCGCCGCAAAACTTGGCCCACATCCACAGCTTCGCCGCCAACCGAGCTCCCCATTTGGCTGAGGGCAGCCAGCCGCTCGGTCAATCCCAGGTTCACCAAAAAGTTGCTCTGCCGGGTGAACCCCAGGCATCTTAGCCCCAGAGATTCTCCTACTTGCTCTAGGGTCGTAAAGTCCACATGAGCGGTGAGATCCTGGGATCCCACCCGAACATAGGGGTCCGTATAGCTGCCGTGCTGTCGATAGGCCAGGAGCGTACCTTGGGCGCGGTGGGGGCTGTAGTAGCGCTGGGCGGTGTGGCCATAATCGATGGTGAGCACGTAGCCTCGCCGGAGCTTGCGGGCCAGCAGCTGCAGCCACTCCAAGGCTTTTAGGTTCACCTCGGTTTGGTAGCCCGACGGATAGGTTTCTACAGGGATCCCCAAGCGGGCAAAATACTCCCTCAGCTCAGGAGTGGACAGATCCCCCAGCACTTCCCGGAAGTTGGCTTCTGCAGCCTCGCTGCAATCGACATAGATTTCCCGCAAAGCCCCATCCTGTACCTGCACCCGATGCACCGGAAAAGCATCCACCAGCTCATTGGAGAAGAAACAGCCTGTGACCGACTCATCCGGGATCCCGTCCCAATCCAACCAGCGCACCTTCTCCCCAAAAGGAGCCAATCGCTCCTGTTGGAGCCGCCGCAGGTGGGCAGAACGCTCCAGGATCCCATATTCCAGTGCCTGCCAAAAAGGGGGGTTAGCGGAGCGCACGTAGGTCAGCCAATCCTGGGCCAAGCGACCGCTGCCTGCCCCCATCTCGATGACCGTGAAGGCAGAGGGGGATCCCAAAATGTGCCAGAACTGGTGGATTTGCTCCGCCAACAGTTGGGCAAAGTCCGCCGCCAGGTGGGGAGAGGTGAGGTAGTCGGGGCCAATCGGGGATCCCTGCTCGTAATAGCCCAACCCTGGCTCGTAGAGAGCCCACTCCATAAACTGGGCAAAGGTCACCGGTCCCTGAGCGCGAATGCGGCTGCCGATCAACTCCCGCAACTTCTGCGTGGCCTGAGGTGTCGATAGAGAAAGACTCGGGTCGCGTAGGTGTTGCTCAGGAGCGATCACAGGTGA
>NZ_JANSIO010000178.1:0-4034 GCF_047462195.1 Synechococcus sp. R3-13
TGATCTCCAGGGGAGGATAGTTCTGCAGTGCCTCCGCCAGGGTCTCCTCCAGGCCAATCCGCTCCCCGTCGATGATGTGCCGCCGCAGGCGCTCCTCCAGGGGTAAATCTGCAAAAGATCCGCCAGAGCGCAGTTCCTTCCCGGAAACGCCCGCAAACAGCTCCGTCAGCCGCGCCAGAGGATCGTAGGTGCAAATGCCCTCAGCGTTGAACGCTCGCCGATCCCAGATCAAATCCCGACACACCTGCTGCTGCTCTTCGGGGATCTTGTTCAGGGGCAGGATCTTGGCGGCACTGACGATAGCGGCATCCAGGCCGGCCTCGCGGCACTCGTGCAAAAACACCGAGTTCAACACCACGCGGGCTGCCGGCGAGAGCCCAAAGGAGATGTTGGAAATGCCCAAGAGAATGTGGGTCTCCGGGAAAGCCTGGCGGATACGGCGGATCCCTTCCAGGGTGGCTGCTCCGTTGCTACGGTCTTCCTCGATGCCGGTGGAAATGGGCAAGGCCAAAGGGTCAAAGAAAATCTCGTAGGGCGGGATCCCGTACTCAACCGCCTGGCGATAGGCCCGCTCGGCAATCTGGAACTTCTTGTCGGCGGTGCGGGCCATGCCCTCTTCGTCGATGGTGCCGATGACCACCCCGGCGCCGTAGGTTTTGGCCAGCTCCAGCACCTTTAGGAAACGTTCTTCCCCATCCTCGTAGTTGGTGGAGTTGAGCAGACATTTGCCTCCCGCCACCTTGAGGCCCGCCTCCATCTTTTGCCAATCGGTGGAGTCCAGCATCAGGGGGATTTGGATTTGGGTGACCAGCCGGGACACCAGCTCCCGCATATCCCGCACCCCATCCCGGCCCACATAGTCCACGTTGACATCCAACACATGGGATCCCTCCCGCACCTGCTCGCGGGCCAGGGCCACCAGGCCATCCCAGTCTTCGGCATTAAGCAGCTCCCGCATCTTTTTGGAGCCGCTGGCATTCAGCCGCTCGCCGATGATCAAAAAAGAGTTCTCCTGCAGGTAGGGCTGAGGGGCATAAATCGAGGCAGCAGCCTGGATCCGTTCGATGCTACGACGTTTGGGCCGCAACCCCTGCACGGCTTCCACCAAGGCGGCGATGTGCTCCGGACGGGTGCCACAGCAGCCTCCCACCACTGCCACCCCCAGATCCCGCACAAAGTGCTCCAGGTGGAAGCGCAACTGCTCCGGGGTGAGCTTGTAGTGGGCTTTGCCGCCGATGTTTTCCGGCAGGCCAGCGTTGGGGATGCAGGAGATGGGGAAAGGAGAATGGCGGGACAGATAGCGGATGTGTTCGACCATCTTGTCTGGGCCAGTGGCACAGTTGAGGCCCAGCACATCGATGGGATAGGGCTCCAGGATGGCCAGGGCCGCCCCGATCTCCGTGCCCACCAGCATTGTCCCCTGCACCTCAAAGGTGAGGGACACCACCACCGGCAGGCGGATCCCTCGCTGGGCAAACTCCTGCTGCACGGCCACCAGGGCCGCCTTGGTCTGCAAAATGTCCTGGCAGGTCTCGATGATCAGCAGATCCACCCCGCCGTCGATCAACCCCCGCACCTGCTCGGCAAAGCTGGAGCGCATGTCGTCAAAGCTGATGTGCCCCAGGGTGGGCAGCTTGGTGGTGGGGCCGATGGAGCCGGCCACGAAACGGGGCTTTTCCGGCGTCGAAAACTCGGCTGCTACCCGCTTGGCCAAACGGGCTGCTGCCACGTTCAGCTCGTAGGCTTTTTCCGGGATCCCGTACTCGGCCAAAACGATGGAGGTGGCCCCAAAGGTATTGGTCTCAACAACGTCGGCCCCCACTTCCAGAAAGCCGCGGTGTACCCGCTCCACTGCCTCCGGCTTGGTCAGCACCAGCATCTCGTTGCAACCCTCCAGCTCCGGCCCACCAAAATCCGCTGCCGTCAGGTTCTGGGCCTGGAGGGAGGATCCCATCGCCCCATCAAAGACAATCACACGTTCCTGGAGATGCTGCAGGAAGGGATGGGTCATAGAAGTCAAAGTCAGGCAGGGTGTCATCGACCTAGAGTCTGATTTAAGTTAGCATCGAGCCATTTGCTCGGACTAGGCCGAAGGATGGATCCCTGGCCAGGGCTTCCATTCTGGCCATTGTTGAGGCGAATTTAACATTTTCTTTGCCTGCCCCGTTGCTGTTTCCCCCAGGTCGGGCTAATTTAGGGAAGACGTTTTGGTGTGAACGGCTACAGTTGCTCGCAAAGGCTCCCCCCAGAGTCGTTTGCTGCCTGCTGTAGAGCGATCTTCTCCTCGCAGGTTGGAGTGGTTGAGGTGCTGAATGTTCCGTCCCCTTGGTAAAGTGCCTCGCACTCCGTCGCAGGATCGACGAAGAGAAAGATCCACCTTTCGCCATCTTGAGAGGTTCCGCCCACCAAGATGACGGGTCTTGCGCCAGTTCAGTTGAGCTCCATGAGCGATATCTGCTTCCAGATTGACCCGAGCAATCGGTTATTCAGAAGCGGGCAGGCTGGCCTAGGGCAACTCAGGCTTTGGCTTGCGGATATCGGCTCCCTCACTCTGGCGTTGTGGGATGCAGCAGGGCTGCAACTTGCTCCTCTCCCTTTGGCGTCTAAGCTCCCTTAGTCACCTTCATTTGTCTGTGATTAGGATCACGAGGAACTCAGCATGGCTCAAGCAAAGGAATTGGTGAAATCGGGTAAAACAGCTCTTCTCGAACCGGATCTGGAAAATCCACCTTCCAGCGCCCTGGAGTTGGACACCGAGACAGATACCCTCGAGAGCGAACTGGATACCGGTGACACTGATGCTTTTGATGAGGATGACGACGACGAAGAGGCAGCAGAGGAGGATGGAGAGACTGCCGCCGCCGGTGCCAAAGGTCGCTCAAAGCGCAAAGCTGCCAGTAAGAAAAAGCCCTACACCGATGACTCTATCCGGGTCTACTTACAGGAAATTGGGCGTATTCGGCTGCTGCGGGCCGATGAAGAAATCGAGTTGGCCCGAAAAATTGCCGATCTGCTGGAGCTAGAGCGCGCTCGCGAGGCCGTTTTTCAGCGTATGGGCCTCTGGTCAGACCCAGAAGAGGTGCCGGACACCCTCTGGGCAGAAGAGGTCAAGATGTCCTTGCCGGAATTTCGGCGGCGGTTGCATCGGGGGCGGCGGGCCAAAGAAAAGATGGTGCAGTCTAATCTGCGTTTGGTGGTGTCCATCGCCAAAAAGTACATGAACCGGGGCCTGTCTTTTCAGGATTTGATTCAGGAGGGATCCCTGGGCCTGATTCGGGCAGCCGAGAAATTCGACCACGAGAAGGGCTACAAGTTCTCCACCTATGCGACGTGGTGGATTCGACAGGCCATCACCCGCGCCATTGCCGACCAATCCCGCACCATTCGCCTGCCTGTCCACCTCTACGAGACGATCTCCCGCATCAAAAAGGTAACCAAGTTGCTTTCCCAGGAATTGGGCCGCAAGCCCACCGAAGAGGAGATCGCCACCCGCATGGAGATCACCATCGAGAAGTTGCGCTTTATCGCCAAGTCGGCCCAGCTTCCCATCTCTTTGGAAACCCCCATCGGCAAGGAAGAGGATTCTCGGCTGGGAGACTTTATCGAGTCGGATGGGGAGACGCCGGAGGATCGGGTGGCCAAAGTCTTGCTCAGAGAAGATCTGGAAAGCGTTTTGGAAACCCTCACCGCCCGCGAACGGGATGTGTTGAAGTTGCGCTACGGCTTGGATGATGGCCGCATGAAAACTCTGGAGGAAATCGGCCAGATCTTTAATGTCACCCGTGAGCGAATCCGGCAGATCGAGGCTAAGGCTCTGCGCAAGTTGCGCCACCCCAACCGCAACAGCGTGTTGAAGGAATACATCCGCTAACTCTGCGGTCTGTTCCAGCTTCGATAGAGAGCCGGGGCAAGGGATCCAAGAGAGTTCCCGGCCCCCTAGGACAGACTGAGTTGGAACTGCCAACCCGCGCGATGGAGGATCTTCAGCATGAACTCGAACCAGACTCCGCGGATCCCAGTCTTTCTGAAAAAGC
>NZ_JANSIO010000179.1:0-7416 GCF_047462195.1 Synechococcus sp. R3-13
GGGATGCCTTCTACCTGGCCATGTTCTGGATGCTGAACACCATCGGCTGGGTCACCTTCTACTGGCACTGGAAGCACCTGGGGATCTGGAGCGGCAACACCGCCCAGTTCAATGAGAACTCCACCTACCTGATGGGCTGGCTGCGGGACTACCTCTGGGCCAACTCTGCTCAGTTGATCAACGGCTACAACCCCTATGGGATGAATAATCTGGCGGTGTGGGCCTGGATGTTCCTGTTCGGCCACCTGGTGTGGGCAACTGGGTTCATGTTCCTGATCTCCTGGCGCGGCTACTGGCAAGAGCTGATCGAGACCTTGGTGTGGGCGCATGAGCGCACTCCCTTGGCCAAGCTGATCCGCTGGAAAGACAAGCCGGTGGCCATGTCGATTGTGCAGGGTCGTCTGGTGGGTCTGGCTCACTTCACGGTGGGTTACGTGCTGACCTACGCGGCCTTTGTTATCGCCTCGACAGCCTCTCAGTCGGGGTAGCAAGCCCATAACCTGCTGAATAGGGATCCCTCGGCTGGTCCAGGGATCCCTTTTTTGTGGGTTGGTAGAGTGGTGATATGAAGTTTAGGGTCTGATGAGTTTGGTCGATGACTCTAGCCGCCCGATTGGATCCCTATATCAGGCGATATACCTTTGAGGAGTTTCATCGACTGATTGAGTCTGGACAGATTGAAGAGCCCAATCAGTTGGAGCTGATTGACGGGCTCCTGGTTCAAAAGATGACGAAAGGGGAGAGGCACGCCGCCTACTGTAGCCGCCTGTACCGACTGTTGGTGGGCCTTGTGCAGGAGCAAGCTATTGTGCGCACCCAGGATCCGGTGCAACTGCCCCCCAATCACGAGCCAGAGCCCGACTTTGCCATTGTGCGCTTTCAGCAGGATGAGTACCGCTCTCGGCATCCTCAGCCCGAAGACATCTATCTCATCATCGAAGTGGCTGATTCTTCCCTTACCTATGATCGGGAAGTCAAACTCGGACTCTACGCCAAAGCCGGGATCCCCAACTACTGGATCTTGAACTTGCAAGAGAACTGCCTAGAGACGTACAGCTTGCCAACAGGGTCGGGAGCTTACCAGAAAAGAGAGGCTTACACCCCCAAGGAAAAAGTTGGGATCCCAGGGATCCGGGCTGGAGAGTTGAGTCTGGATCAGGTTTTTTCCATCGGTTAAGGCAGGGATCCCTTGCCGGCAGATCGAATCTTGGCTGGCAGGAGTATTGTGGGTGGAGAAGCGTTTGCAGAAGGATTGTTGATGAGCTACGACGCGGTGGTGATTGGGGCCGGGCATAACGGGCTGGTGAGCGCTTGCTACTTGGCCAAGGCCGGGCAAAAAGTGCTGGTGCTGGAGCGCTATCACACCGTTGGTGGTGCTGCCATTACAGAAGAAATTCACCCGGGCTTTCGCGTGTCGGTGGCTTCCTATTCCTGTAGTTTGCTGCGACCGGAGATCATTCGCGATTTGCGCCTGCCGGACTATGGCTTTGAGGTCTACGCCAAGCAACCTTCCTACTTCATGCCTTTCCCGGATGGGCAGCACCTCTTCCTGTATGCCGATAACCGCGCCAAGAGCAAGGCGGAAATTGCCAAGTTTTCCCGCAAAGATGCGGAAGCCTACGACCGCTGGGAGGAGTTTTGGGATCGGGTGAACGAGGTGGTGGAGCCAACCTTAATGCAGCCGCCGATCTCACTGGGGCAACTGGCGGATCGCTTTGCAGCTGCTGGCTATGAAGACGATTTCCGCCGCATCATGCTTCTCTCGACCACCGATCTTTTGGATGAATTCTTCGAGTCGGAGCAGGTCAAGGCGGCGATGGCTCCCCAATCTTTGATCGGCACCTCAGCCGGGCCGATGACTCCGGGTACGCCCTACATCTGGCTGGTCCATGCGGTAGGTCGGGCCATTGGCTCGCGTGGGGTCTGGGGCTATGTGCGCGGTGGGATGGGATCCATTACCCAAGCGATGGCCAAGGCAGCTCTGGACTTAGGGGTGGAGATCCGCACGTCTGCTCCAGTGGCGGAGATCTTGATGGAGAGTGGGCAGGCCGCTGGGGTTATCCTCGAATCGGGGGAAACCGTGCGGGCGCGGGCGGTTCTCTCCAATGCCCATCCCCAAATCACCTTTTTGCGACTCTGCTCCTCTTTGTCCCCAGACTTGCGTGACCGGCTAAAACGGCACTACCGCACCTCAGGCCCGGTGTACAAGCTCAATTTGGCCTTGGAAGAATTGCCTCGCTACACAGCAGCCCCTGCTGAAGTGCCCCCAGAAGTTGTCAGCTCTGCCACAGTGGATATTGCCCCCTCGGTGGCCTATCTGGAGCGGGCTTGGGATGACTGCAAGTACGGGATCCCTTCCCGGGATCCGTTTATCGAGATCTACAGCCAATCCCCCACCGACCCGACGATGGCTCCCCCAGGCAAGCACATTCTCTCCTGTTTCTGTCAGTTTGTGCCTTACCAACCCAAGGGGCGGGACTGGAACGATGGCCTACGGGAGGAATTTGCCGATCGGGTGATCGACAAAATTGCCCAATTTGCCCCCAACATTAAAAACGCCGTGATCGCGCGGCAGATGTTGTCGCCCGTGGATCTGGAGGCCCGCTTCGGCCTTGTGGGGGGCAGCATTTTTCACGGGGAAATGACGCCGGATCAAAGCTACAACCTGCGGCCCATCTCCGGCCTGGCCGACTATCGATCCCCCATCCCCGGCCTTTACCTCTGCGGTTCAGGAGCGCACCCAGGAGGCGGAGTGACCGGGATCCCTGGCCACAACTGCGCACAGGTGGTGCTCAGCGATCTACCCAAGCTCTGACCGACGAAAAGGCCAAGCCAGAGCGGATCCCTGCTCTGGGATCAAACGGGTTGCCTGGGTTACAGCCGCACCTCAGTTCCCTCAAAGAACCCACGGATGATCAAAATGGCCCCTTCTCGGCTAGGAGCATCTCCTGGTTCATCCGCCGTACCGCCTTCAACGTTGCCGGTGGGGAACTCTTGTTCCAGGAACCACTGGCCGGAAATGCGCTCAGCAGAGGTCGTTGAATCGAAGACAAGGTTCAGATTTCCTCTTTGTGTTCCCCCACCAATATCAAGCCGGTTAAACGGCCCCGCCAATTGTGCTCCGGCCAGGGTACGGAAGACGAAATCTCCTGTGGTAGGTACAATGCCTTGAAGGATAACGGGCTGAGGGTTGTCTCCTTCCACGGGCGAGCCGGGTAAGGTACCTGTAGAGCGCTCTGTGCGCAATGAGAAAAAGTAATCAAAGACTGTTGGGGCACCCGGACGATCAGGAACCGGCAATTGCGGTATCGGTGTGGGGAAAGGTCGTGGCGGCGGGCTGACCTGCACAAAGTTGAGAACTGTGCTGGTGTTGGCCGGATCAAACTCCGCTTGAACACGACCGTTCAACAGGCGGCGGATGCGAACCAACTGATTGGGCAAGATGTTCGGTCGAGTCGGATCTGGAGCAAACAGCACCGACTGCGTACCCACCTGGGCAGGACGATAGACAATCTCCGCCTGGTTGGGACGGAAGTTTAGGCGGGCAAAGAGAGCCAAGGCGTCCTCGGGAGTGCCATCGCCCGCAACCCCCCGCTGCCGCACCACAAAGCTGGCGGAGAAACTACCTGTCTGGAGAATGGCAGATACTCCTTCTGTTGGGTTCACGAAGCTTCCTGCTGGCGGGTTGCCACCTGGGCCAGGATCTTCATAGAGTACCCCCGTGGTGCGGACAATGAGAGAAGAATCTCCCTCTAGGACAACTTGGTTGCCATTCCTATTCACCAAGATTCGGCGCACGGTGAGCGTTAAAACAGTGCGGTCATCTCGGATAGTCCTGAAGGTGGTATTCACCCGAATGCGCTGGTCGTTGGGGAGGGTTGAAACTGCAACCAGCCCGGCGATATTAAATTGCGTAGATAGCCTGCCGTCATTAGGGCCGAAGGCAATAAGATTCACCAGCGGTGTGGTTCGCCCAATTTGGATGGCCAGGGTGCTGGAGCGAAGAGTTGAGTCAATCGTCAGCTCAGTGGCTGGGATCTCGTTCACAGGCAAGATGCGGGCTTCAACATTGGCGATGCGAGCTTCACCGCTGCCTTGGAGGGGGTTGGTGCGCACAGGGATACCCCGATCAAACCTCGGATTGACATAGTCCAGCCGCAGGCTGGTGGTCTCCAGCACCGAGCCGGGGGTAAAGCGATACTCCTGGGCCGAGACAAAGGCAGCCGGATCCACCTGGACGGGCCCAGGCAAGGTCGGAGACTCATTAACTTCTCCGCAGCCGCCTAGCAGCAAGACTCCACACAAAACCGCCAACGAGCGACCTTTGAAGTTCATACGGCACTTCCTCACACACCTTAAATCTGGGCAAATCCACACACAAAATGGGGAGAAGGCACCCAACCCCTAACGCTACAGGTAAGCTGGCCGCCCCTGCTCGAGGCTATGATACCCCATATCTAGGGGATGGGCCATTTCCAGAACAATTTCTTGCATTTGCTCTGCCGCTCGCTTGACAACGCTCTAGGATGCAGTAGAACTAACAGCAGGCATCCCCCTTGAAATTGTGCAGATGCATAAGACTTGAGCAAGCTCGGTGGATCCCCGCTGGACGCTGCCTAAGACATTTGATGTGGTGTGAGTGAGTGGAGATTTTTCGATGAGACGACGTTTTGGCTCAGCCCTTGGCCGTGGCGGCCTCTCTCTTTGGGCAACCTGTGCTTCGGTTGCGCTGATTACCGGCTGCAGTAGCGAGACCACCAGCGGGGTGCCGCCTCTACTGGCTTCTAGCGGTGCCACGCCTCCTCCTGTGGCCGTTGCCCCCACGATTGCCCCCAATCTCACGCCTATCACCTTTCGCCCAGGGCCGGACTTTGCCCCCATCACCCCGCCGCCGGTTCAACCCGACCTTCCGGATCCGCCTAGTCTAACTGGGGGGTTTAATCTTTCATCAGTGGGATCCGCCTTTGTAACTATCACCTTGAGCGGCTTATTTGCTCCAGGAGTGATCAGGAGCGTAGAGGTTCAGTTTTTTAACATCAGTCGCGGCACGGATATTACCAGCATCTTTTTGCCGACGGCAATTGAGCAGTTTAGAAATACGCTGATAGGCAGAGGCAATAGCTACGACGACCGAATCAACGGGATCACCCTCACCGGCGGCTTTACCTTTCCGGCTGACCCGGCTGCCTATACTGCCAATGTTGCTACAGGAGAAAGGGTTTTGGTAATCGTGGTCATTCGAGATTCATTTGGTCAAGCTCTGAGTCTGGAAGCGGACGCCCAAGCCCCCTAAGCTAGAGCTGAGTAAGGCTGTTTGGGTTTGTGCCACGAGAGAGTTGAATGGCAGGAGGATGAGGGAATGAAAACAGGAAAAGTAGCTGGGGTTTTGGCTTGCCTGTGTTTGGGCTTGCTAACAGCTTGTCAACAAACTAAAGAGGGGAATCCAATCAGCTCGCTGCCAGGGCCAATCATCCCTGTGCAAAACCCGAATACAGAACCTGGAGGAACGGGGGTAGGGCTGCCATCCACTCCTCCGATTGGATCTGTTCCCCCAGGTCAACCCAGCCCTCTTGTGCCCCCTCCTGTGTCGGCGCCGACGATCCCGCCCCTGCCCACTCCCAATCCCTCTCCCAGCATCGTTGGCCTGCCTCCAGGCCCCCTGTCGGTTCCTGCTCCAGGGTTTAATAAGCAGTTTGTTCCTAACTCGACTACAAACGGCAACATCGTGGCTGTTGTCTTCACAATTACGAACACTGCAACTGTTCCCATAACCGGCCTCAGTTTCATCGACACTTTGCCCACAGGGTTACAAATTACGAGTCCAGCAGTTACCTCAAACACCTGCAGTGGTATGCTTACCCCTGGGACCGCGATTTCTCTCATGAACGGAAGCCTAGCAGCAGGCGCCTCCTGCGTAGTTTCTGTATTGGTCGAACAAACGACCCCCATGCCTGCGACCTACACCAATCCACCTGTTACTCTCTTGAGCAATGGCGCGCCGCCAGCGACTTCTGGTCAAGCTATGGTAACTTTCTTTTAATTAGAGTTCTTACCCTTGACCCAAGTAAAAGTGAGGCAGATGGGTCAAGCTGTGAGCATTCCTATGCTGCTCAGCAGAGCTTGGGGGGAGAGGCCAACCCTGTAGGCTGCCGCAGTTTGGCAGCCTCTCAGTCTCTGCACTCAAGAGTCAAAGGGATCCAGCTTTGCGCAAAAGATTATCTGGGATATTAAGCTGTTGTGCTGTTCAAGCCGGCTGCCCAATCCAGCAGGCGATTCACTTCTTCCGGGGTTTTGGCTTCCGAGTACAGCCGCAGCAAAGGCTCGGTGCCGCTGCCGCGAATCATCACCCAACTGCCGTCGGCGAGGGTGAATTTGTGGCCATCTTTGTCGAAATGTTTGATCACCTTCTGCCCCAAAATCTCAGCCGGGGGATCCATTTGCAGCCGTTGGAAGAGCTGGGTTTGTTGGTTTTGATCCGCGAGGTGGAGATCGCGGCGCAGGTAAACAGAGGTGAACCCTTCCCGTTCCTGCAAAGCCCGGTAGATGGTGCTGAGATCTTGGCCGGTTTCCGTAACCGCTTCGATGAGATACAGGGCCGAAAGCAGGGCATCCCGCTCGGGAATGTGGCCCAAGTAGCCGATGCCGCCCGATTCCTCTCCGCCCAACAGCACCTGGGTGCTCATCATGCGCTCGGCGATGTACTTAAAGCCCACCGGCATTTCCGTAACCGGTAGGCCATAGTGCTGTGCAACTTTAACAAACAGTTCGGAGCCGCTGATGGTTTTGACAATCTCGCCCCGCAAGCCGCGTCGCCCGGCCAGGTGGTCGATCAAGATGGGGATCAGGATCTGCGGGCTGAGGAAATGGCCTTGCCCATCGAGAGCCGCAATGCGGTCGGCATCCCCATCAAAGACCAAACCCATTTTCAAGGGGGCGGGATCCGCCGCGATGATCTGAGCAGAAGCCTGCAGGTTTTGGGGCAAGGGCTCGGGGGGAAATCCCCCAAACAAGGGATCCCGATGCGCCTGCAACTCAATGACCTTCTCCCCCAACAGACGGGTGAGGCCCCCCGCTCCTGAGCCGAACATGGCATCCACCCAAATCTTGGCCGGGGATCCTTTGAGCTTTTCCAGATCCACAAAGCGGCTGAGCTGGGCCAGGTAGCCAGGCCAGGGATCCCAGGTGTGGATGGGGGCCTTGTGGGATCCCAGAGGCTGGAGGCTTTGCAGCTCCTGCTCGATGGCGGCGGTAACTTCCGGCGGCACGGAGCCACCAAATCCTCCCTTGACCTTGAGGCCGGAATAGTGGGGGGGGTTGTGGCTGGCGGTGATCACCAAAGCGCCGTGGCAGCCCCGCTCCTTGGCACCCCAGCTAAAGGCCGGCGTTGGGGCCACACAGGTGGAGAGGTAAACTGGG
>NZ_JANSIO010000180.1:0-3508 GCF_047462195.1 Synechococcus sp. R3-13
GGCAAGAGATTCGGGATCTGCGCCGCGATTTTTTGGAACGGCGGTAGCTTGGGCCCAAGCGCTCTGCGTTGCTAGTGTAACCATCCCCGGATCCTTCTCCCAGGAGGAGATTTAGGGTGGTAGGATTTCCTTGTTCTGTAGCGCCTTGGTAACCATGACACCTGAGCAAGAGCAGTGGCTGATTCGGGCCGTCCAGGAGTTGCAAGCTGCCCAGCAAAACCAGCAGGTTTTGATCCAAGAGCTGCGGGAAGGGCAGGCGATGCTGGCACAGTTTTTCCGGGAGGCGCTGGATCGCTTTGACGAGCGCACCCGAGCCATTGAACGGCGCACGGAAGCTGTGGAGCGCCGCACCGAGGCTTTGGAACGGCGCACTGACGAGATGGCCCAAGAGATGCGGGAGATGCGGCAGGAGATTCGGGATCTGCGCCGCGACTTTTTGGAACGGCGGTAACTTGGGCCCAAGCGCTCTGCATTGCCGACGCCCTCACCCCCAGCCCCTCTCTCTCAGGGAGAGGGGAAATTGGCGGGATTTTGGGTAGGAAGGGATCCCATCTGGATTAGTCTAGAGGGAACTTGGTCTGGCCTCACTGGCGTTTGCCATTCCCTGCGAGTTTGCCTATGTCTGTGATTCGCGCCCTACACAGCCAGTTGGTAGCCAAAGAGCGCTCGGCGGAGGAGATCGCCCGCGAATACTTGGAGCGTCTCACCCAACTGGAGCCGCAGCTTAAAAGCTTTATTACTGTAACCGAAGAACTGGCTCTGCAACAGGCCAAGGCGGTGGATGCCCGCATTCGGGCCGGGGAGGAGATCGGCCCTTTGGCCGGGATCCCGCTTGCCGTGAAAGACAACCTCTGCACCCAAGGGATCCGCACCACCTGTGCCTCCCGGATGCTGGAGGGGTTCATTCCCCCCTACGAGTCAACGGTGACGGCGCGGCTGGCGGCTGCGGGCATGGTGACGGTGGGCAAGACCAACCTAGACGAGTTTGCCATGGGCAGCTCCACGGAAAACTCGGCCTTTCAGCGCACGGCCAATCCCTGGGATCTGACGCGGGTGCCAGGGGGATCCTCTGGGGGATCGGCGGCGGCGGTGGCTGCCGACCAAGCGGTGGTGGCCCTGGGCTCAGATACGGGGGGATCCATCCGCCAACCGGCAGCTTTTTGTGGGGTGGTGGGCCTCAAGCCCACCTACGGGCTGGTGTCCCGCTACGGGCTGGTGGCTTTTGCCTCGTCTTTGGATCAGGTGGGGCCGTTTGGGCGCACGGTGGAGGATGTGGCCCTGCTGCTGCAGGGGATCGCCGGCCATGACCCAATGGACTCCACCAGCTTAAAGGTGCGGATCCCGAACTATAGCCAGGCTCTGATCCCGGACATCAAGGGGTTCAAAATCGGGGTGATCCGCGACTTGCTGGGGGAAGGATGCGGCGAGGAGACCCGCGCTGCCGTGCAAGCGGCCATTCAACATCTGCAGGAACTGGGGGCCGAGATCCTGGAGATCGACTGCCCCAGTTTTCGCTACGGCCTTGCCACCTATTACATCATTGCCCCTTCGGAAGCCTCTGCCAATTTGGCCCGCTACGACGGGGTGAAATACGGCCTGCGGGAACCTGCCGACTCGCTGCTGGCCATGTATGGCAAGACCCGCGCCCACGGCTTTGGGCCAGAAGTCAAGCGGCGCATTATGATCGGCACCTATGCCCTCTCTTCGGGGTATTACGACGCCTACTACCTCAAGGCCCAGAAGGTGCGCACCCTCATCAAGCAGGACTTCCTCAGAGCTTTCGAGAAGGTGGATGTGCTGGTCAGCCCCACCACCCCCACCCCGGCGTTCAAGATCGGCGAGCGGGAGGATCCCCTCAGCATGTACCTCTGCGACCTGATGACGATCCCGGTGAACCTGGCGGGTTTGCCGGGGCTGAGCCTGCCCTGCGGGTTTGCCGATGGGCTGCCCATTGGCCTGCAAATTGTGGGCAATGCCCTACAGGAGAGCAAGGTGCTGCGGGTGGCCTATGCCTATGAGCAAAGCACCGACTGGTACAAGCGACGGCCGCCGCTGGGGCAGCCCTCAGTTGAAGAGGGCCAGGGATCCGATCCCGGCCAACCTCAAGCCAAGCGCAGATCCGGCAAGAGGAGCAAAAAATCCAAAAGCTGAGGCGGGAAGGGCGGCAACTAGGCCATGCCCATCTGGTTGGCCGCTGAAAAGCGTTCCATAAAGCGCAGGAAGCGATCCCACTCTGCCTCGGTTTCCATGTCGTAGGTCACTTCCAGGGCTTTGAATTCCCCGTTCAGGAACTTGGCCCTGATGTTGCGGGTGGTCAGCTCCCCTTCCTCATCGATCATCCGCATGCCGAGGATGTTTTGCGTATCGGATTTTAGATCCTCGAAGCGGAAAATCGCGGATCCCCGGTTGCCGGTCTTGGATTTCAGCACTCGCACCTGGGTGGGCACCTCTTGGATGCCGGGGGAGAACTCGATACTGGCCATGATGTCCTAACCAAACCCAAAGATTTAAGCCATTATAACCGGCCCATCCC
The DNA here is from genome assembly GCF_047462195.1 of Synechococcus sp. R3-13. Lineage (NCBI taxonomy): Bacteria > Bacillati > Cyanobacteriota > Cyanophyceae > Synechococcales > Synechococcaceae > Synechococcus > Synechococcus sp. R3-13. The sequence goes on from NZ_JANSIO010000180.1 coordinate 2,534, forward strand.
CGCGCCCTGCTCCAGAAAATCTCTCAGCTCCTGAGCCGCCATCTGCTCCAGGTATCGGCCAGCCTGCCGTTGGGCTTCTGCCACATCGGGGATCCGGTCGCACAGGGCGCCAACCCGAAGGGGAAGAGGCTGGGCTGCCAACCCAGCGCGCGCTGCCGGAGTCACCTGGCCACAGAGGATGAGCAGGGGTTTTTGGGCTTGGATAGCCTGCTCCAGCACCGCCCCCACCACCTTTCCCATCGCGCTTTGCTCGTCGAGGCAGCCCTCTCCGGTGACGACCAGATGGCAGCGGCGGATGCGCTCCGGCAGGGCCAATTGCTGGGCCAGCAAGCGGATCCCGGACTCCAGAGTGGCCCCCAAAAAAGCCACCAACCCTGCTCCCGCTCCCCCTGCGGCTCCGGCCCCTGGGATCCCGGCCACGGCCTGGCCCAAATCTCGCTCCACCACTTGAGCCCACTGCTGCAGCGCCTGCTCCAACTGCTGCACCTGGGAAGGGGTGGCGCCCTTCTGGGGGGCAAAGACGGCGGCGGCTCCCAACGGACCAGTGAGGGGGTTTTGCACATCGCAGAGGCCGCGGACCCGTTTCCCCTGCCAACCAGGCTGTTCGGGGGGCTCGATGCGCGCCAGCCGGGCCAGCTCCGCCCCACCCCAGCCGATGGGATCCCCAGCTCCATCCAACAGGCGATAGCCTAAGGCCTGCGCCATGCCCGCCCCTCCATCCACGGTGGCGGATCCCCCCAGACCTATCCAGATCTCAGCGATGGGATCGCGGCAAACAGCCCGCAGCAGCTCCCCCAGGCCGTAGGTGGTGGTGCGGCTGGGATCCCGCCGCTCCGGTGGCACCAAGGTCAGGCCGGCCACCTGGGCCAGCTCCAACAGGGCCAGCTCTCCCGCCACCCCATATTCCGCCCACACGGGATCCCCCAGGGGGCCGGTGACCCATAGACCCTTTTTCTCTCCCCCCAGCGTCGGCAG
>NZ_JANSIO010000181.1:0-5054 GCF_047462195.1 Synechococcus sp. R3-13
TGGCTTTGGGCGCGGCCTATTGCCAAAAAACCGTAAAGCTCATCGCCACGCACCACCGGCGCTATCATCTCGGCTTTCAGTTGGGCTGTGGCCAGCCTCTGCAGGTAGTCGGCGCCCAGATCTGGCCTAGGCACCGGGCCAAAAGCGTAAACTTGCCCGCCGTGGAGAGCCTGCTGGATCGGAGCCGGGATCCTGCGGAGGAGGGTGCCCAAGGTGTCGGGCAGGCGGCTGTCGTGAGATTCAGCGATAACCTGCGCCTCTTCGGGAGCGGTCAAGCGATAGAAGGCCACTCGTTCGGCACCGAAGCGCTGGCGCATCTCGCCCAACAAGTCAGTTAGGGGATCGATCAGCTCTTGCTCTTGGCGAATCCGGGCAATATCGGCAAACCGCTGGGCCAGTCGGGTGTCGGAAACTTGTCGCTCGTAGGTGGCGTTGCGTTCCCGCACAAAGTTGCGCACCAGGATCAAAATGATCCCCCAGCTCAGCAGCAGAATCGGGAAGCTGATGCCGGAAAAGATCAAAGCCTGCAGCAGCTCTTGCTCGTAAAGCTGGACGCTGGCCTGAATGTTGCTGCGAATGGCCTCCAGGGTTTGGTTGATCCCTTCGGCGTAGATGCGCTTTTGCTCTTCGTACTCAGGGCTGTGCAGCAAGTTGAAAGCCCGTTCCTGCTCGCCGGCCCGAATCAGATCAAAAGCCTGCACTTCCCACTCCACCAGCTTGATGTTGGCTGCTGTGGTTTTGGCTGCATAGGCTTCGTAAGAGGCGGGATCCAATTGCTGAATCTCCGCCAGCACCTCATCCAACTGAGGGACATGGATGTTGTAGCGCTCTTCCCAGGACAGATCCCCGCTGGCAGCGGCCATGCGGGCAGACATGGTCAAGACTTCATCCAAATAGATCACCTGATCGCTCAGGTTTTGCAGGGTGAACTGCCGCGAGATCGCCGGCTCGAACTCGAAATAGGTGCGGGCTACGCTGCCGGCAGAGACGGCAAACAGCAGGGAGCTGATGCCCAGAGGAAAACTGATTGCCAGGGCCAGGCGGGATCCCGCGACTTTGCGTTGGGGCCGGGAAGATGGAGCAGGCCTGAGAAAGAGGGGACGGAAGGAAACCATAGAATTTTGCCTTTAAGTGAGGGTAAGTCGGGGAAAAGGTCGCCAAGATCAAGGGTTTGCCGAGGAATCAACTGAGTTGAGCTTTTGGACAATGGCAAGAGGGTCGAGCACCCAGAGAGGCTCATCCCCTTCCAACACCAGCCCTTTGCAAGAGTCGTAGAAGTTCTCCAGTCGAAAGTTGTTTTGTGCTGCCTGGGCTTTTGTTAAGGGTTGGATCTCCTCGGCGGGCACTCGAGCTACTCCTTTCACGTGTTGGGTTGCCAGGCCCAAGCCTGTTCGCACTGGCGATGCAGAGCCCCCAAATTCTGGGCGCATCACCACCAAGTGGTGTTCGGGCTGCCCAAAGTCCAAGGGCTCTAGGCCGAGAAATTGCGGCAGATCCAGTCCCCAGAGAATGCGATTGCGATAGTTGAACAAGCCCAGCACCCATGCGGGCTGGTTGGGGAGAAGGGTAAAGTGGTGCGGGCCAACAATTAGAGCTTCCTGGGCAAATGCCATGGGCAAAAGGGCCCGACAGTCTACCCCCAACTGTAGATGTAAGTACAGCTCGCCGGTACGGGTAGAAGTAGGGCTGTGTGGGGAGAAAGCTACCGCCATTGCCGTTCTCGCTCTGCCAATTCTAAGACATCTCCTAAGAACAATTCGTGATAATCACAGGGATCCTAACTGGAGGCGCAGCTCAGCAAGGACAGGAGTGGCAAAAATCATGAGCTCGGGCTGAGCACTACTGATTTCACGGCCCGCAAAATGTCTTCGCGGGTAAAAGGCTTGGTCAGATAAAGATCGATCCCTTGCTTCATGCCCCAGAGTTTGTCCAGCTCTTGATTTTTAGAAGTACAGGCCACAACGGGCAACTTTTGGGTTTCCGGGTTTTTCTTGATTTGGCGGCACAATTCCAGCCCGCTCATGCCTTCCATGACCAAGTCCGTCAGCACCACATCGGGTTTGTCGTTGCGGATCTGCTGCAATGCCTCTTGGGCGTTGGCCACCGCTACCACCTGATAGCCTTCTGAGCGGAGGTAATCGCTGATGAGCTGTCGCTCCGAGGCCACATCTTCCACCACAAGAACTTTCACCATGATCGACATCTCCTTATCTCTTTTTCGACGAACCTTTAGAGGGATCCCTAGCTGAGATAGCGAAACACCATCTGCAGCAATTCTTCCTGCCGAAAGGGCTTGGTCAGGTAATCGGTGGCACCGGCCAGGCGCGCCTTCACCCGATCGATCAGACCTTTGTGGCCTGTGACCATCACCACCGGCACATCCTTTAACACGGAGGATTTGCGGATGAGGCTGCACAATTGGTAGCCATCCACGTTGGGCATACCCACGTCCAGCAGGATCAAATCTGGCTTGAGGGTGGTCAGCTTCATCAGGGCTTTCAAAGAGTCGCTGATGGTGTGAATGACCAGGTTGTGCCCTTCCAACAACCGCTGCAACTCGCTGAGCATGGCTTCGCTGTCGTCAATACAGGCCACAATCCAGGTTTTCGAGGCTTGGGGAGATGGGCCTAGATCTGCAAGCCCGTTGGCCAGGTGAAGAGGGACGGTGGGAGTTTCTGAGGGCTGTGATTCTGTCTCAAGCTTGGCCGAGTAGGTTTTGGGCAGCCGATCAAAGGGGGGCTGGGGATCCCGCAGGACAAGGATACCGGCTTTGACCAGAGGATGTAGGCGGCGAGCGATCTGGAGGTCGTCTTGATCGAGAAGGGCGCTCAACTGGCGGAAGCTAAACCCCTTCAGTAACCGGCCTAGCCGTTCCTGTTGCTCGGCGGGAAGGCGTTCTGCCTGGGCCCGGCTGGCAAAGTAGGGCCGTTGGTAGGGGGAGGTGATCTCAGGCCCCAAAGATTGCCATGCCCGTAGCCGCTTTTGGATCAGGTCGAGCAGGGATCCCCCATCCCACTGGCCCAGGGTGGGCACGTTGTCCAGTGGAATGATCTCCTGCTGAAAGCCCCCTGGAACCAGCAACAGATTTTGCAGCACCTCCTCGCCGATCCAAGCATTCAACCTGCGCGCAGCTTCCCAAGGCAGCAGTTGCTCCGTTACCATCCAACTCAGCCCCAGAAGGTCTGCAGGTAGAGGCCCAGTCTCCTGAGCCAATAGCGCCTCCACCTGCCGATGGATGCGTAGGCAATTTTGGCGAGTCAGAGAAAAGACTTGATGGCTGAGCCGACGCAGGTGGCGATCCAAGCGCTCCAAGGGCTCCAAGCTGTGGTGAGCAAACCCCAGGCGACCTTGGTGAAACACCAGTGACCAAGTGCCCAGCCCCTCCCCTTTGTCCAAGGCACTGAAATACCGAACAACTCCTGTGAAGCTGACCTCTGCGTTCAGCAGATGGGCCGAGACTTCTGTACAGACGGGGGGACGGTTCATGGGTCGAGAGGACGTGCTCGGACAATTTCCTGCGCTGAGGTTGATGACACGACTGAAGTCTTAGCTACCCCACAAGCCGGTGAAAAAATGCTTTCCAGAATACAGTTCAAGCCCAGCCCTGACCCAGACGAGATCTTTAGATGAGCCAAGCCCAACAAGACGGCCAAGGCTGCACGAACTCAAAGGCAGTTTCAGCGTTCAATCCGTATTCAGAAAAACTCTCCTCCTGAGGAGATCGATGACTATTGCTCGTCAGCCAATCTCTAAAGGTGAAGGCTAGCCCTCAGATTGTCTGCTGGCTTTCTTACTCGGGAACTTCCCACGGAAAGCCTGCAAGACAAGATAAAGGTAACCCCGATAAACCTCTTCCGTAAAAATACGGAACTTAGGTCTTCTCCAATTTCCAAAGCTGCTCCAGGTGGGCTTGGCAGCGGCGCAGCAGTTGCCGACTCTCTTCAAAACTGATCTGCTCCAAGGCTTCGGGGTAGGAGCACCAGCGGTAGGCGGCCACCTCCTCTGGTTGCACCTGTAGCTCAGGGGGAGGAAATTGGGGCGGCAGCAAGGCCACGTAGTAGGTAACGGTTTTGGCCACTCGGTTCCCCTCTGGATCCGTAAAGGTGTAGGCTTCCTGCAGCGTCAAAGGGTCAGACTGGCCGGGCAGGGTCAGAAGCTGGTAGTCGGTCAAGCCGGTTTCCTCTCGCAATTCTCGCTGCGCCGCCTCCAGGTCGCTTTCGGAGCTATCCTTGTGCCCTTTTGGGAAAGCCCAATGCCCCTTCTGGTGCTGGATGAGCAGATACAAATGAGAAGAGCCCAGTCTGGGAGCTTCCTGGGCGGGTGGGTGGGGCAGGATGGGGATCACCCCATAGGCAGCATCTATCAGCATTGGGGAGCTAATCTCCAAAGAGTTTGATGGCTGGCGGCTTAGGAGCGAAGACCTCGTTGGGATCCACCTGCGGGCGCTCTACCCCCTGCAGGGGCGAGAGGGGGCGACCGGTGTCGAATTGGAAGAGATAGATGGGCAACTGGCCATTCCCCAGAGGCAAAAGAGCTAAAGTATCGATTTGGGTCAGGGCGTTGCGGCTGGTGGGTCGGGTTAGGTTGAAAGCAACGATTCGGTCTTCCAAGGAATTGTCCGGGCTGGAGCGCCGGCCCAGGCCAATGCTGAACTGCTGGTTGCCCTGCTCATCCACTCCCAAGGCCCGCACATCTCCCAACTCCGCTTGAGGAGCGCTCCCCGGCAGGCCGGCTACCACCGGCGGCGCATCCACCGGCGGCTGCGAAGGCAAAAAGCGCAACTGCGTCCCTTCTGGCAAAATGCGGTAGTCCTGGTAGTCATGCTGGATGGACAGGGATCCCCTGAACACGCGGCGGTTCAGGCCCTCCAGGGTCCAAAAGCCATAGCCCAAATTGATGCGGGTGCTCTCCGGCAGCCAGTAGCGCTCTCCCCCTGGGCCCGGTACAGCCACAAACCCCATCAGGACATAGGCCTGCCCCCACACCCCCGACAAAAACAACAACACCTGCCGCGGCAGCCCCGACTGCGGATCCAGCCACAGCTCCCGCAACTG
>NZ_JANSIO010000182.1:0-4836 GCF_047462195.1 Synechococcus sp. R3-13
TCTGGCGTTGGCGTTGGCTCTGGCGTTGGCGTCGGGGTAGAGGCAGGAGTGACTGTAATAGTGATGGTTGCTTGGTTAGAAATTAGCCCTTTCGTATCCTTTACTGTATATTTGATTGGAGTGGTAGGGCCTGTGAAGCTCGGCAATGGAGTGAAGGTGACTTCCCCAGTGCTTGGATTGAGGGTATATGTGCCTTCCCCAGGAACTGTCAGGGTGGTTTGCTGCCCAGGAGTGAGCGGGTCTAGGTCGATAGTAGCGGGATCCAAGTCAAAAGCGTAGGCTGTGTCATTGAACAGCACATTGATGGTGACCGGTGTATTGGCTGGGGTGGTGGCAGTGTCATCATTAGCAACGGGGTTGTAAGCAACGATGCCCCCTCCTGCCGTCATGTCCCAACCGCCAGGGATGCTACCTGTGTTCGTCGGAAACTTTGAAAATTGCTCGATAGGTGGTACCGGTACCGTTACATCATTCCCGATTACCGAATATCCATAGAATGTTTGATTAGGAGATATCCCTAGATCCTGATAACTTACAAAAACTCCTGCCAACTTTTGGCTGCCTGTAGAAGCCACTATGTTTGTATTCAGGACTTTAGTTCCACATTGGTCAGAGTGAATGTTCGTCTTAGCTATCGATGTCCCTCCTACCCAGATACCAGCACCAACTCCAACAACAGAGCCATAGGCATATTGTTCAGGATCGGAATCATCAAGTTTTGTAATAGCAGCAATCTTAAAAGGATCGTTTCCGCCTCTGTCTAGGAGTAAGAAGCCAATCTTATCAAGACCCATGCTCGGAGCGGTTATGCCACCTGGGGTAATGAAATCAACTCTTTCTATGTTGTTAAAAGCATTGGTACCATCAGGAAAGTTTACAAAAATGTTATCTGTACCTGCTTTGATAACTGGATTCAGAGGATCAATTAAAAGAGCTTGCTCCATGGCTGTAATTCCCAAGCCACTAGGAGTGTTTGGGTCAACAACCCAGACTATGTTGCAGGTGCCAGTCGCATTTTTGTTATCAACCCGCCTCAGAACAACTTGATCGGTTGCACCAATGAGAGACAGCTTTTGACCACTGACATCAATATCTATAAGCTTGAAGCTGGCATCTAAGGTGGGCTTGGCTCCTACCTGCAGTGTGTGCGGATAGCTGTGATCAATTACTCCTTCGACCACAATCGTGGGAGCGGTAACGCTGCCAGCCGTGGCTTCTAGAATCCAATCTGCTCCGGCTTTGGCATGTCCTGTGAGGTTGGTAGAAGCAGCGATATCAGCTCCTGTCAGGCGGGCTATTTGCTCTATGAAAAGCCTGCCCTCCAGCCCTGCCGCCACCTCGCAGCCGTAGATTAAAATGTCCGCATCGTCCGCAAGGCTAGATTTCCACTTTGCCAGTAGGTCCGCGTACTCGGGCAAGTTTTCTCGGTTAAGAACTCTTCTGCCCAAGGAGAGTGAGCCTGCCTGCCCGTGAGACAGGATGTGCAGGGTTTTGATGCCTTTTCGTCCTCGCAGTGTCTCTGTGATCTGCTCAATCCCATCTCTATTGGGATTCAGAAAAACAACTTCCGCTCCAGGACGAATGCCTGCCAGCAAGATCGCCAAGTCCGGCAAGGCTTGATCGATAAAGACCAGCTCATCCTGCTTGGGGTGTTGTAGAGACGTTTCCCTAGACGCAGAGAAGCTAGCTTGCTCTACCCCCAAGAGAACCATTAGCAGGGCTGTGGAAACGGTGCCCAAGCTGCGACTAAAAAAGCAAAGCAATCTTTCCAGTTGACCAGGACGAAATGAAGACGGTTTTGAGGTCAGCATTCAACACTCCTCGGCTCTCTCAGCGCGTTCTCTTGAAACACAAAATCAGCTCACATCAAACTTGACTAAAACGAGTCAGCCATCAGTTATCTACCCTTACCGAAACCGTGTTGCTAAAGAGCAACGAGCCCGATGCTGAACGAACAACAGCTCTGTTGGTAATGATGGTGGGAAGAGCGGGAGTTTCAGGAGCAGGCACAAATGGAGTCGGCGTAGGTGCCGGCGGTAGGGGTATGGGAATGCGGAGGCGGCAGGGCTGATCCGATTGATTGCCTTCTGGGGCATAGCAAACGCGAATGAGATCTTCCACAAAGCGAAGCTGATTAAAACTAAGTTGATCCGCTTGTCGAATAATGTCCGTAATGATTTCCTCCAGGTCTCGGGCTGTTCTGGAAAGAGGTACGCTGACAAACAGAATATTCTCCAGATCCCTAACTTCGGGGGGAGCTAAGTTGGAGAAAGGTACTCTATCCCGCTCCCGCAGCAAGATGCGATAAAGGGCTTCGCTCCAAGGGGAAACATCCACAGCAGCACTGAAAACAAATCCCCGCAGGGGTGTAGGCTGGCCGGACTGACGCCCTTGGCCCAGGAGATTGGACTGAACCGATACCAATTTCCCCGGCGGTTGAATAATCGATCCGGAAAAGGGGATGGTGAACCGCAAGTTGCCCTCCAAGGCAGTGGTTGACAAGGCAGGCAACAAAATGTCCCCTCTTGAGCTTAGGTTGAACAACTCAACCTTATTGCCTCTTGAAAAGAGCGGCCCTCCCGAACAAAGGGCGGCTGTTGAGCCTGAAGGGCAAAGCTGAGCAAAGGGATCCACCACCAATCCCAAAATGGCAGAGGTAGAGCCAGAGCCAGAGCCGGGATCCCTTAGCGGCGACCCCACGGTCGAGGGGCTGCTGGAGGTACCACCACCGCAACCTTTCAGGAAAACCGTTAGGGAACCTGTAAGCACTGCCGCCAGGACAAGCGCAGCCGGTTGCCAAAATCTTCTGGGTATACCGAGTCGTCGAAACATTTGCTTATCGCCTCGCTCTCGATTAGGGATGTTGTCAGCCTGCGGAATGACTCTAGCGGGATCCCACCGTGAGAACAGCGTCGCTGAATGGCGCCACAAAACGGCTGCCTTCTCTCTCAACTCTCAGCTCGCCACTGAGAAGATAGGAACCAGCAGATAGCGGAACGTTGCTTTGCACTCTCACTTGCAGGCGGTGCTCCCCAATAGCAGCAGGGAATAAGTTGGCAAAGGGAGCTTCCAGCCCTTCAGAAAACCGTGCCAGCACAAAAGTCCCCTCAGTAGCTGCAGCCAGACGCTGTAACTCCAGAAGATTCAAATCGACCCCCAACCCAACCACATACACGGTGAGTTTTTGTCCTCGCTCTCTGGCCAGGGCTGTCAGCTCCTGGGTAGTTTGGTTGATGGAGCGGGTGCTTTCGTTGTCAATCCCATCGGTGAATACCACCAAGCGGCGGTTGAAACGCTCGGTGGGCCGAAAGTCGCTCAAGAAACGCCCGGCTTCTACCGTGGCATCGTAAAGGGCGGTGTTCCCTCCGGGAAGAGCACGCAAAACCCCTCGTCTCAGCAGCTCTCTATCGCTGGTGAAGTCTTGCAACAGCTGAGCCGTGCGCAGAGGCTGCCCCAGGGCTGTAAGGCCAAAGCCTGCCCCCCGGTTGTCAAAGCGCAGAATGGCGCCCAGATCCAGGGGTGCAGGGCGAAATTGATCCAGGAGCCGAAAAACAGCCAGGAAGCGCCGAGATTGGGGATCCAAAACCAGCAAGCTGCCTGAGCCATCCATCAGCACTGCCATGAGCAAAGGCCCCTGAGCCAGATCCGGCGGGGGGTTCTCGATCTGGGTGGGTGTCAGGGTCAAGGCTACCGGCTGCGGGCTCCCTAGCAAGTCGGTTACCCGGTTTACCTGCAGGCTGACCTGACTGGCAGAGAGCTGGATTATTGGTTGGGGCGGATCCCCGCCTTGCAGGAGGGCGATGTTGAACTCCATTTCCCCTTGTGTGCCAGAAAAGGAGCGGGTCAGAGCCCCATTGAACGTCAGGCGAGCTTGGGATCCCACAGCAGACGGATCAATGCCTGTACCGCCGGAAGAACCGCCGGAAGAGCCACAGCCGACAAGGCAGCTTCCCACGAGCACCAGAAGAAGCAGCCAACCAGCTTTTTGGCTTTTTACTTGACCGGACTGTATTTTTACAGTCACTGCAGCTGCCAGTGCGAGCATAGTGGGGTGGCGTGAAAGTACAGAGTTACAATACCACACAGTAATTCCGAAAGCTACTGTAGCGCTTGGTGTAGGCGTAAAGATTTTTACTGCAGAAGGATCCCCTGGGTGAGGAGGAGAACTGAACATGGCGGCAAAGCAACTCAAGTTCTATTGGAGCCCCCAACACCAGCTCTTTAGCTGCGATGGCGCCAAGTTGGAGGGGCACGGCTACATCCAAACCAACCCCTCCCATGACCTGGTTCACCTGCTCATTGCCGCCAACGGCAACATGCCCTGGCAGCCGGTGGAAAGCCGCGAGCAAACTTGCTTTGCCGAGTACAACGCGGTGATGCTGGAGCACCTGTTGGTCAACTGCTTCAACGCAGCGGTGCTGGGATCCCTGCCTGCCCAGCAGATCATTCCAGAGGCGCGGAAGTTCTTGCGGTGGTTTGTTTCAGAACATTACGCCCCTTTTCCGGTGTCTGAAGAAGAGGCTTTTCGTCGCTTTGCTGCGCACCTGGATATTGAGCGCATTGTGCGTTTGTTCCCCTATTTTTACAGTCTGCGGGCTTGGGAATGCTTCAGCCTCGATTACCGCGCCGAGACCTACGACCTGGAGTTCACCTCCGAGGATGATCCCGTTCGAGAGGCCCCGGAATGGGCGGCGGATCCCAACATTTTGGAGACTCAGGAGCTGGTGCGGCAAAAGCTCTCTGAGGCAGTAGCCGAGGCAGGCTCGATCCGGCCCAAACCGGAGCCCGTTTTCCCGCCAACTTCGTCAGCTAGAAATCGCAGGAGCCCCGCACTGT
>NZ_JANSIO010000183.1:0-2229 GCF_047462195.1 Synechococcus sp. R3-13
CTCCTTAGAGACCCAACTGGAGCGGGATCCCTTTGCTTTGGATCCCTTGGCCAGCCTTTCTTATGTGCCCGCCATCATGTATCACGATGTGGTGGCTGGCCGCAAGCAGGTCTGGTTCGACACTACGGCGGCGGAGCTGCGGCAACACTTTGAGGCCATTAAGCAGGCGGGGTTGACCCCCATCCACATCGACCAACTGTACAAACACCTGCGGGACGGGGATCCCTTGCCCGAAAAAGCCATTTTGCTCACTTTTGACGACGCCTACCTGGGCCTGTACGAGAACGCCTACCCCCTTTTGAAGGAGTACAACTACCCCGCCACCTACTTTGTGCAAACCGGGTTTGTCGGCGTGCCCACCAGCAAGGATCACTTCACCTGGGATCAGATGCGGGAGATGGATGCCAGCGGGCTGATTGACTTTGCCGCCCATACCGTCAACCATCCTCCTGACCTGCGGGTGCTAGACGATGCCCGTCTGCGGCGGGAAGTGTTCGACTGCAAGACCAAGCTGGAGCAGGAGCTGGGCCACCCCATCCACTACTTTGCCTATCCCGAAGGCAACCGGGACGAGCGGGTGAAGCAATACCTGGCCGATGCCGGTTACCGGATGTCTTTTACGATGGATCCCGGTTTTACAGGACAATCGCCCAACTTGCTGGAGGTGCGACGCTTTAACCAGTTTCGCCTCACCGAGGCCATTCTTGGCGCCCGCACCTTTAGCCTCAGCCGCAGCCTCGACTACTGGCTGGATGTGACGCAGCCTCTGGCTCTGACCGACGAGATCATTGACGGGGTGCGGGTGCTCACCATCCGCGGCGGACGGGCAGCCACAGTGCACGCAGAACGGCGCTACGAAGTCAGGACGTTGGTCCAGCGCTACCAGGCCGATGCTGGCATTAACGGCAGCTTCTTCTCCATCCCCTGGATCAACTCCGCCAGCAACGTCATGGTGGGGCCGGCGATGGCTGCCAACCACAAGACCTTCATCCCCGGTCGTCCCGAAGATGACCAGGCAATCCGCGGCCGGCCGCTGGTGCTGCTGGGCAGGGATCGCCTCCGCTTTGTGCCCTTTGATCCCGACACCATGACCCACTTGGAGAACATCCGCCAGTTGATGCCGGATGTCACGGATCTGTTTGTGGCCGGTCTATGGCTGGTTAAGGATGGCCATGCCCTCTCTCCGGCGGAGATCAACTCGTTCCGCCTTGCCAGCGCTGCTGAGTTTCGCCCCAGAGCTTTCTTTGGGGTAGATGACCAGGAGCGGGTGGTGATCGGAGTTACCAAAACCCACGTCAACGCCGCCATCCTGGCCAGTCTGCTGCCCAAAACCGGGATCCGGGAAGCCGTGCTGCTGGACTCTGGCTTTAGCACCTCCCTGGTCTACCAAGGGGAGATCCTCGCCACCGGCCATGCCGGTCCCAACCAGCCCAGCCGTCCTGTGCCCCATGCCATCTTGCTCTACGACCTGACTCGCCTTTGGCGGGAGGATCCCCATCCCGAGGCCAAGGCTGGCTCTGAGGGAGATCAGCTGGAGGGGCTAGTGCAACTTTTGCCAGCTAGCGAGCAAGAGGCGGCCAAAGCCCAACTCAAGAGCATTCTGGCCGGCCAACGCACGTTGAGGCGGGGGGATCGGGGGGCGGCGGTGGTGGCGGTGCAACTGGGGTTGAGCCACCTGGCCACTCAGCAGGGACGGCTGGATCTACTCCCTTCGGGCCCTGATGGGGTGTATGGTCAAGAGCTGGCCCAGGCAATGGCGGAATTGGTGCTGGCTGCACCTGAGCGCAGTGAGATGGGATCCCCCCTTCCAGCCACCCCTACCCCCCTGGTGGCCGGAACGGCGACAGCCCGCCAAGGGGTGGACATCATCGATGCTCAACTGCTGCGGCGTCTGCTGGAGCGCGTTAACTTGGCCTCTCCCTCGGTACTGGTGGATACGCGCTTGGAACGGTCAGCCTTGCTCCTAGAGCGCAAGCCGGAGCGTAAGCTGCTGCCCAGCGCTTCTGTCCAACCCCACACCGGTGCTCCCAGCCCGACCTCCGGGTTAAGTCGGTAATCTGCGATACAGCCATTCCGCAACAGAGGGTCTATCCTGGCCGAAGAAGTCCGGCTTGCCTCTAGCCCTGGGGGCTAAGTTTGCTGTTTACCCTGCCGGTGGTGCTTAGGAGAGGTGTGCTGAGGGAGGTCATGACATCTGCTGCTGAAGGGGGGGCCGAGAACCCTGGGGCG
>NZ_JANSIO010000184.1:0-2206 GCF_047462195.1 Synechococcus sp. R3-13
ATCCGCCCACCATTTGGAAAACTACGAGTCGGAGCAATTTGATCTGGCCATTGCCACCGGATTTTTGTACTACTACCCGATTGAGTACTTCGACGCGGTTTGGGCAGAGTTGATGCGAGTGTTGCGACCGGCTGCACCTGTGATTATTGAAGTGGTCAATCCCGACTCGGTGTGGGCGGAACAATGGGGCCTCATCGAGCTATTCAAAGGCACCGAACCGATTTTCACCCCCCTAACGGAGTGGGAGCGGCGCATCGCAGCCTTGGGGGGCAAAATTCAGAAACAGGCCAGTGGCGAACTGTTCACCACCTATTGGATTCAGCGCAGACCGTGATCTGCTCACAACCGGGAAAGTATCGGAGCATTCGGAGTAGTGGGGTAACCTTTAAGGCTGGGTACTAAGATTAAAAATAAGATAAAGATTAAGATTAAGAAGTGTGATCCCGGACAAGGGATCCACCGCCATCCATGCAAGCCTCCTCTCCCACCTTCCTCTTGGTTGATGGCTACAACATCATCGGAGCTTGGCCCACCCTGAGCCAGTTAGCGCGTCGCTCCCTGATGGAATTGGCCCGTCTGCGCTTGGTGGAATCTTTGGCCAACTATGTGGCCTTCCGGGGCTACCAGGCGACCGTGGTGTACGATGCCTACGCCCAACCCACTCCAGCCCGGCAAGAGCGCTCCCCTTCGGGTATCGAGATCCTGTATACCTCCTATGGCGAGACCGCCGACAGTTGTATTGAACGGCTGTGTGCTCAGTTGCAGAGGGATGGGTGTCGGGTACGGGTGGCTACCTCCGATCGTGTCCAGCAGTTGGTGATTGGCGGCTACAACGCCGAATGGGTCTCGGCAGAACAACTGTGGGATGAAGTGCAGCAGGCCCAGCAGCAGATCCGGCGCGTCCAACCAAAACGGCTATCGAGCAAGCGGGGCATTGATGCCTACTTGGATGCAGATACTCTCTCACGCCTAAATCGCTGGCGGCTGTCCGGCCAAGATCCCATGCGCTAAATGCCATCGTAGGGAACGGTGGGAGCTCCATACCAAAGATGCTCCTCATCTGGCGAGGCAGTAGGCAACTGCTCCTGTGAAGGATCCGCTACCTCTGCTGGAGCCAGCTCCCGCTCATCTACCAACACCAGCACCCGCACAACTCGATTTTTGGGCAATTGTTCCTGCGCCTTCATGGGCAAGATCAGTTGACCTTGGCTGTCGGTACGGGCCCAGAACTCATGTGCTTTCATGCTGTTTCCCAAAATCATGAGCCAATGAAGGGATCCCCAGGCCGGATCTTAGTGAGGATGATGAATGACCCCAGAAAGCTCCATCTGTTCTTCGTATTCAGATGAGTCGGAGAGGCTGGCCCAGCTTTATAGTTATTTTGATTCAAACTAGGACACTCTAGGACACTGCGTCAGGGTTGTGGAGCAATAGCGTTGCGGAGCAATAATGCGCGGGGCTAGAGGGCTTGTCTCAGCAGCCCAGGCATCTCACCTAACCTGAAACGGCCATAAGCTCCCACAGCATCTCGGATAAGCTTGCCTCAACAAATCTCAAAAGCCGCTGGCAGGTAGTCAACCAAAGCGTAGCTCACCCCTTCCCTGGAGGCCCGACGTTCTATCAGCGCAACATCAAAACGGCAGGACAACTCGGAGAGGTGGGGATGCTGGCTCAAGAAGGCCTGGGCAGCCCGGATCAAGCGTCGCTGCTTGGGGATCCCAACCGCCAAAAGCCCGCCTCGATCCCAGCTACCGGGGCTACGGGTTTTCACCTCTACGAAAATCAGCACATCAGCTTTGTGGGCAACCAGATCCAGCTCGCCCCAAGGGCAGCGCCACCGCTGGGCCAGGATCTGCCAGCCCTGCTGACAGAGATATTGCCGCACCCAGCCCTCGCCGACGTTGCCTGTATTCTGGAGGGAAGCCCTTCTGGGCAAGGGATCCATAAAAAAATCACCAGCGCCCGGCTCTAATGAGCAGAGCCATTGCCGTGATACTTGTCGGTGTCGTAAAAGCCGTTGCGGGTGCCGAAGTAGAAACTTGCCAGAGAGAGGACAAGAGCAACCCCCACCAAGACTAACTTTGCATCCACGTGGTTTTCCCCTGATTTTCTCCTCAACCGTGATCATAATAGCCTGCCGATCCTTCACAATCCTCTGGTAAGCGATGCGCGGCAGTAAACTACCCGACCCTGACTGCTTCGCAGT
>NZ_JANSIO010000185.1:0-1974 GCF_047462195.1 Synechococcus sp. R3-13
TTTCGCGGGCGCGAATTTCAATGTCGCTGGCTTGGCCTTGGATCGTGCCTAGCGAAGGCTGGTGCAGCATGATGCGGGAGTGGGGCAGGGCAAACCGCTTGCCCTTGGTGCCAGCAGCCAACAAAAAGGCTCCCATTGAAGCTGCTTGGCCCACGCAAACCGTAACGATATCTGGCTTGATGTGGTTCATGGTGTCGTAGATGGCCATGCCCGCCGTCACAGAGCCACCGGGAGAATTGATGTACATCACAATGTCCTTTTGCGGATCCTGCGAGTTGAGGTAGAGCATCACCCCCACGATGGTATTGGCCAAGCTATCGTCAATGGGCTCGCCGATAAACAAAATCCGCTCTTGGTACAGGCGATCGTCAAGACTAATCCACTGGCTATAGGGCTCGCCGGGCAAACGGTAGGGAACCCGAGGCACTCCAATCGGCATAAGTTTCTCCTGGCAAAGTATGAAACACAGAACGACGCGCTTGTAAGATATCTTCCGCGCTCAAATCCAGCTGGGGCAAAACCGAGGAAACAATGCGTCCAGATCCAGTTTTGACCTCGCCTTCGTATTCTCCGCCAACCCAGCGCACCGCGGAAACGGACTGCTTGGCTGGATCCACTGGGATCCCACGGGCAGCGTAATCTTTGCGCTTGTCTTGATAATCGTGTTTTTCATTGTCTACTCGGGGGGAAACGACTTCCACCACCAACAGCGGCAGGGGCATGTGCAGGCAAGGATTCCGCAACCGTTTCCCAGCAAGCTCACATAGCGGGATGCAAAGCCATCACCTCTGGATTGCGCAACCGAGCCTTGGCTGCGGGCACTTCAACCTCAACTTGGCCCAAGCTCAGGCGTTGGATGGGCAAAAACTTGGGCAATTCCGCAACCAGAAACAGCTCAATGAGGGTGTTCATACGCTCCTCGGCTTCCCGAATGGACCCGTCTTCAGGTTCAACCCGTCCTTCATAAAGCCCGTCCGTGAGGCGTAGGTACTCCCCCACCGTCAAAGGCTGTACGGGAACTTGAACCATCGACGGATCCCTCTGCTTCAGTTTTTGGCTGTTGCCAACTTCGGCACGCCTTTGGAACTGGTCAGCACCTGATCGATAAGGCCGTAGGCTTTGGCCTCTTCTGGGGTCATGAAAAACAGCCGCTCCGTGTCCTTCTTGATCCGCTCCATAGGCTGGCCCGTGCTGCGGGACAGTTGCTCCAGCATCATGTTGCGCAAAGTCAGAATCTCGCGGGTGCGAATTTCGATGTCGCTGGCCTGTCCGCGGGTGCCACCGTAGGGTTGATGGAGCACGATGGTGGCATTGGGCAGACTGGCCCGAAATCCTTTGGCTCCTGCTGCCAATAACATGGCCGCCATCCCAATGGCACTGCCGATGCAGATAGTATGCACAGGCGGCTTGATGTAGTTCATGGTGTCCAGAATGGCAAAGGCCGCTGTGTCGTAGTTATAGGTGCCCGTCGAGTTGATGTACATCTTGATCGGCTTTTCCCGATCCTCGTACTGCAGATACAGCAGTTGCTCGATGATCAGCTTGGTGACGTTGGCATTCGACTCCTCTGCAAGGGGCAAGCCCAGGTAGACAATGCGCTCCTGCAGCAGCAGCGAAGCCAAATCTGGGGGTGGGGTACGAACCGGAGCGCCGCCATAGTAGTAGTAGGTCGATTGCACCATGCCAGAGATCTCCTACGCCTGGGTCTGTTCAACTGAAAAACACCAGAAAAACAACACTTGAGGACCACAAGGGATCCGCAGCATCCCAACGGATCCCTTGCAGTCTGAGGACCTCTCAAAGCCAGCTTTACTCCGCCCCTTGAGGCAAGAGAACCCGCTCCGGCTCCGTGACCAACACCTTGGGCTTGCGCTCCTCATCCACATCGATGAGCACCTCCGATCCCTCTCGGACGTGCCCGGTCAGGATCTCTTCCGCCAGGATGTCTTCCAGCAGGCGTTGGATGGCGCGGCG
>NZ_JANSIO010000186.1:0-4252 GCF_047462195.1 Synechococcus sp. R3-13
TAGTTTACTAACTGCAGGGCTACTAAAAGCCCGCTTCGTACCGCCTAGCGGTCGGTGTCGGGTAGTTTACATGAAGCTTACAGCCGGGATCCCCATGGGAGATATGGGATCCGGTTTGATCAAAATTGTAAAGTTTTGTGCGCAATCTGCCGAGGCGAGCAATCACCACCCTGGTTCTGCCAGCGCAAGATTTTATAGTGTTGATCCCTACCTTTTCCCCGCAAGGGGAAGATGGTGAATGGGGTGACAGGCTGGGAACTGTCCTAGCGACACCTGGGGAGAGAGGCTGGGTTTAATAGACTGTAAACGTAATTTACGGTACAGATCTATGACAACTGCTGCCGCTTCTGCTACTCCCACTGCCCCTGAGACGACGCTGCTGAACGTTTGGCAAGTGCTGGCGGAAGAGTTTGCCGGTCAGGTTGCCCTACGGGATCCCCACGCGCAGCCAGTTTTCGAGATGTCTTATGGAGAGCTGTTTCGCCGCATTCAAACCCTGGCGGCTGGCCTGCAGGCTTTGGGCATTTGCCCGGGGGATCGGGTGGCCATTTTTGCCGATAACTCCCCCCGCTGGCTGATGGCCGATCTGGCCACGATGTTCACGGGAGCTGTGAATGTGCCCCGCAGCGCTGTGGCGGATCCCAGTGAGCTGGGCTACATCTTGCGCCACTCCGGTAGCACGGCCCTGATTGCTCAGGATCTGAAGACCCTGAGGCGGATCCGGCCGGATGTGCAGGAGCTGGGCCTGGAACGGCTGCTGTTGCTTTCCGATGAGCAGGAAGCAGGGGTGCTGAACTTTTCCCAATGGCTGCAAAAGGGTCGGGAACACACCTACCAACCCCCAAAGCTGGAGCGATCCCAACTGGCCACCATCATCTACACCTCCGGCACCTCCGGTCGGCCCAAGGGGGTGATGCTCAGCCACGGCAACCTGATGCACCAGGTGGAGAACTTGGGCGTGGTCGTACAGCCACAACCGGGGAATAAGGTGTTGACCATTCTGCCCACTTGGCACTCTTATGAGCGGGCTTGCGAGTATTTTCTCCTCAGCCGTGCCTGCATGCTGGTCTATACCAGCCCTCGCTTTATCAAACAAGATTTCCAACAGGAGCACCCCCATTTTCTGGTGGCAGTGCCGCGGATTTGGGAAACCGTTTATGAAGGGATCCAACGGCAATTCAAAGAGAAAAGCCCCCTGATGCAGCGGCTGATCCGCGCTCTGATGGCCGTGAGTGAGAGCCATGTGCTCTCTGGACGGATAGCTCGCAACCAGTCGATTTTGCATTACGGAGTCAGCCCCTGGGTGCGCCTACAGGCTCGCCTACAACATTGGCTGCTCTGGCCCCTGCACCGATTGGCCGATGTGCTGATCTACCGCAAGGTACGACGGGCGTTGGGCCCCAATTTTCAACATGCCATCAGCGGCGGTGGATCCCTGCCTGCCTACTTGGATCTGTTCTACGAGGTGGTGGGCATTTCCATCTTGAATGGCTACGGCCTCACCGAAACTTCGCCGGTGTTGTGCGCGCGGCGTCCAAACAACAATGTGCGCGGTACGGCTGGCCTCCCTTTGCCGGGGACGGAGTTTCGCATTGTGGATCCTGAAACCCGACAGCCCCTGCCCTCCGGCCAAAAGGGGTTGATCCTGGCCCGTGGCCCGCAGGTGATGATGGGCTACTACAACAACCCCGAAGCCACCGCCAAGGTGCTCAGCTCCGACGGCTGGTTTGAAACGGGGGATCTGGGCTGGCTCACCCCCGACGGGCAACTGGTGATCACCGGCAGAGCCAAGGATGTCATCGTCCTACTCAACGGGGAGAACATCGAGCCCCAGCCGCTGGAAGATGCTTGTCTGCAATCTCCTTACATCAGCCAAATCGTGATCGTCGGGCAAGACCAAAAGAAATTGGCTGCCCTCATCTACCCCAACCTCGATGCCCTCAAAGCCTGGGCTGCCGAGCAAGGGATCCCGGCTGAGGAAGCCGAGCTGCTGGCCCAGCCCCAGACCCGCACCTTGATTTTGCAGGAGGTGCGCCGCCGCATCCAAGAACGCCCTGGCTACCGGCCCGACGAGCAGGTCAGCGACTTTCGCTTCTTGCCGGAGCCGCTGAGCGTGGAAAACGGCCTTATGACCCAGACCCTGAAGATCAAGCGCAACCCGGTGGCTGAGCGCTATGCCCACCTCATCCAGGAGATGTATCCGGCTTGAGGTGCAGGCCCACCTAAGTTTGGGATCCCCGTTGTTGCTCCAAGTAGCGCCGGAATTGCTCCGGTGGAATGGCCCCTCGGTAGGCTCCACAGTAGTAGAGGGTAAGCACTGCCTTGTAGGCCCAATCGCTTGACACCACATCCGGGAAAGGGCTGGGCAAAGTATCTGCTTGGTTGTTGGCGCAGGCTTGCAAAATTTGCTCTGTGGTTAGCTGTTCTGCCAGGTCTGGAGGGAGTTCCCGCAGGTTGGCTTGGGCCAGAGCGGCAGTGGGCAGGCTCAAACTGGAGAGGGCTGCGCCCACAAGAGCTGAGGTGAAGAGGTGTTGCACTTTCATAGCACTCCGTGCTGTGCAGAGCACAGACAACTCGAAGAGGGTTAACGAGGGATCGATTGAGAGGGAATCCGTCCGGGGAGTCCCTTCTTCAGGGTAGTACGGACGAAAGGAGCGTCTGGATCTGGATAGAACGCCTCAGCCGCTTTGTTCCCGGATTAAGATGCAGGAAACGGGGGCACCTCCAAAACCCCAAAACAAGCCAAAAGGCAAGATTGAGTCTGTACAGCAGGCTTTTGTGCTGAGAGCTAGAGGCCGATGAACGTATCCAAAGGGCCAAGTTTTGACGGCGTGGATCCCCCGGATCCCAAGCTGATCGATGCCTGTGTGCATTGCGGGTTTTGCCTGACCACCTGCCCCAGCTACCGTGTCATCGGCAAAGAGACGGACTCGCCGCGGGGGCGCATCTATCAGATGGAGGCTCTCAACCAAGGTCAAATCTCCCTCTCGGCGGCTACGGTTTCCCACTTCGACAGTTGTTTGGGCTGTTTGGCCTGTGTTACGGCCTGTCCATCGGGGGTGCAATATGACCGCTTAATTGCCGCCACCCGCCCGCAAATCGAACGCAACTACCCACGTAGCCTTTGGGATCGGCTTTACCGCCAGTTCATCTTCTCGGTGTTTCCTTACCCGGAGCGGCTGCAACCGCTGCTGTGGCCTCTCTGGCTGTACCAAAAAATGGGGATCGGCGCTTGGATCCGAAAGGGTCTGGAAAAGGTCTCCCCGCGTTTGGCGGCCATGGAATCCCTGATGCCCCCCCTGGAGGTGGAGCAACTGCTGCCCAAGCGTTACCCTGAGCGGATCCCGGCGGTGGGAGAACGCCGTTTTCGGGTGGGACTCATTTTGGGCTGCGTGCAGCGCCTGTTTGCCCCGCAGGTGAATGAGGCCAGCATTCGCGTCTTGACCCACAACGGCTGTGAGGTGGTGATCCCGCCCGTCCAGGGCTGTTGCGCGGCCTTGCCCCACCATCAAGGGCAACTGCAGCAGGCGGAAACCCTGGCCCGCCAGATGATCGATGCCTTTGCCGATTACGAGTTGGATGCCATTCTGATCAACGCTTCTGGCTGCGGGCATACCCTGAAGGAGTATGGCCACCTGTTGGCCAGGGATCCCGACTACAAAGAGAAGGCAGCCCGATTTGCCACTCAAGTCAAGGACATTCAGGAGTTTCTCGCTCAGGTGGGGTTAACGGCTCCTCTACATCCGCTACAGCCGGAACCCCTGGTGCTGGTCTACCAGGATGCCTGTCACATGCTGCATGGGCAGCGGCTCAGCCAGGAACCTCGACACCTGCTGCGGCAAATCCCGGGGCTGGAGCTGCGGGATCCCGTCGATGCGGCCCTCTGCTGTGGTAGCTCCGGCGTCTACAACCTGTTGCAACCCCAGGTGGCGGATGAGCTGGGATCCCAGAAGGTAAAGAACTTGCTTAACACCGGTGCTCAGGGGATTGTCTCTGCCAATATCGGCTGCCGCCTACAAATCCAGAAACATCTGCGCCTACAGGGCAAAGCCGGGATCCCCATCTATCACCCGATGGAATTGTTGGATCGCGCCCTTACCGCTGCGTGACGCTTTCGCGAACAAGCTACAGGGGCTGCCTCTAGTCCCCGATCTGCTGAACAATTGGTTACTTTGCGGAACCGAAATAGCCATTAAACTAAGCATGTTGGCCGCGGCTATGTAAACTACCCGACACCAACCGCTAGGCGGTA
>NZ_JANSIO010000187.1:0-14506 GCF_047462195.1 Synechococcus sp. R3-13
GTTCCTAAGCCTGTCGTGGGCCGTAGAACAGATGAAGTCTTTTCTTTCTAAGGAGAGCGCTCGGGAAAATCTCCACACCACTCGCCCTCAGGTGGGGCTATTCTGCCCTCTGCCCTATGGGGGATGTCAATCCCAAGCCAGGGATCCAACCGGACAAAAGCCTGCCATTGGCCTTGATGGGATCGGAAAAAACGGCGCGATCCCGTTACGTTTCTCAGGGTGTAGTCGCCTGAACCTTACCCACCTCCACTTTTCCACAGAAACCCCCGATGCCGCCCCCTGAGGGAAAGGCCCTGTGGAAAACAGCCCACCCGCCTGTGGAAAGTCTGGGGAAAACCTGTGGATTTCCGGGAAATCTGAATTTGTCCAAAAATTTTTGTGTTTGTGTCGAGCATTTCTCAGGGCCACTCAACTCCGTAGCGCAAAAACAGCTCCTTGGAGCCACGGCGGCATTCCAGCAGCTCCAACTGGGGCAGGGATCCCTGCACTTGCCAACCCTCAATGCTGGCAGGGGCATCGGCATATCCACTCAGCAGCACCGGAGCGAGGGTAACCCACAGCTCATCCAAGGCTCCTGCCTGCAGAAATGCCCCCAAAAGCCGCCCCCCGCCCAACAACCCCACCCGTTCAATGCCCAAGCTGCGCAGGCGGGCCAGCCGTGCCGGCAGATCCCAATCGGCAGCCACCCAGATATCCTCAAAGCCGGTTCGGTTCTGCCAAATTTGGGATCCCTTGGGAGTTGTCCACAGCCAACGGGTGAGGGGCTGGCGAAAAAACGGCAAATCCTCAGGAATATCCCCGCTGCCAGAGCAGATGATCGTCAGAGGCTGGGGAGAGAGGCCCTGAGCAGTTCTGCGTTGGATCAACTCGGGATCCCGAATACGCAGACTGGTGCCGTAGGCCCGCAGAGTGGCGGCCCCCATGATCAAAGCCTGTTGCTGGGCAGCTTGGGTTTCCAAGTGCCGATAGTCCTCAGGGCTGCTGAAGGAGGGCCTCTGCGCTCGGTGGGCTGCGATCTTTCCATCCAAGCTCTGGGCGAAGATGGCAACCAAGTGGGGACGATTCAAAGGCAAGATCGCTGGGAAAGGGTGGGCAAACCCTACAAATTGACCAGAATAGAGTCAGGCATCGCCGGGGGAACCGTGGCACCGGTCACCAGAGCGCCCACGCGGAATGGATATGCTAGGGACATTTCAATCCTCCACCATCCGGGTTGAAGTCGAGGCCAGTGCATCGACGATGCAGCGCTGTCTGACAGAAGTGGGGTTGCTGCAGCAGTGGATCTGGCCCCAGCAACTGCAGGGATCCCTTCCCGAAAGGCTGGAGCTGGGCAGCACCTTTGCGGCCCAATGGGGCCCCCTCTCGATCATGCACCAGGTGGAAACCCTGCTGCCGGAACGGCTGCGCCTGCTGATGTGGGGAGGAGCCGATGGCTACTGTGACTGGCTGTGGGGGAACGGCTGGGTGCAGTTGCGGGTAGAGGCCGTCTCTCTCCTGCCCTTGGGCTTGGGACAATTGCTGATGCTGCGGCGGCTGCAACAGTTTGCCCAAAGCCAAGAACAGCGCCCCTCTTAGGACTTAAAAAGCGACCTTCCGGCAAAATCCGTGGATCCTCGGCTTGACAAAATGCGTTTCGGTTGCAGAATGCTACTTCTCTAAGGATTTTCCACTATGATAGTTGTAGCAGAGCTTACTCTTCCCGTCCGAGAGGCCCAATGAATCCGCCGACCAGCCCCACCCCAACCGCCATCGAGCAGGAAAAGTTTGAGATCCGCTTGGGAGAAGCCCTCAACCGAGCAGGACTGCTCACCCCCGCCCAACTGGCTCAGGCCATGTGGGAAAAGGCCGACAACCCCTTGATGTTGGGGGAGCTGTGTATGCAGCACGGCTGGGTTGCCCCCCGAGATCTCTACCCATTGATTCCGGTCGAATTGGTGCGCATCGGCGAGATCTTGGTGCTGCATGGGTATCTGGAGCTGGAGCACATCCATCAGGCCCTGATTCAGCAGCGGCAGCACCCGGAGCGCAAGCTGGGGGAGATCTTGGTGCAGCAGGGCTGGGTACAACCCCACTGGTTGGAATGGGCCTTGGACAAGCAGCAGCGGCTGCGGCGCCAGAAAGGAGCTGCCAACAGTTGGGAGGTGATGGTGGAGCAGTGGTCCACCATTCCCGATCAGCCCCCTCTTTACGTCTCACCTCTACAGGTAGCCCAAGAGACCTACAGAGTTACCCAGCAATACAAAGCCCAGCTGGAGCGCTACCAAGAGCAAATTGCCATCTTAGAAGCGCAACTGGAGCAGCAGCGGCAGCAGCAACAGCTCCTGGTCGAACAATCGCTGCAGCAGGTTGCCGACCATCAAGCCCGCCAGCAGGAACAGCAGCAGCGCATTGCCCAATTGGAAGCCCAAATTCAACAGGAGACAGAACAACAAAAGGCTGCCCAACAGCGCATTCGGGAACTGGAGGAGCAACTCCAAGCCCAGCAAACTCAGGGATCCGCGCAACTGCAAGCCGCCCAAGCAGAGCTGGAGACCCTGCGGCGCCGCTGCCACGAGCTGACAGAATGGCAATCTCAGGCCAAACACCAGCTGCAAGAGCTGGGATCCCAACTGCAGGAGCAGCAGAAGATACAGCAGGATCAGGCACAGCAGCTCCAAGAGCAAACCCACCTGCGTCATACTCTGCAGCAAATGGAAGCCCAAGTGGCCGCCCTGAACCAGTCGCTGCAGGAGCACCAACACCAACTCCAACTGGCCCAGTCCACGAAACAGCGCTTAACTGCCGACCTAGCCCACGTTCGCCAAGAAGCTGCCGAGGCCACCCACCGCTTGCAGGTGCAGCTCCAAGAAACCCAAGCCCAACTGCGAGAAACTCAAGATCGCTTGCAGGAAGCCCAAGCCCAAGTGAGCCAGCTCCAGGCCCAACTGCAGGCGGCCCAAGCGGAAAACCGTGCTCTAGCCGCAGCGGTAGCCGAAGCCCGGCGAACTTCCCCACCTTCAGCCGCACCGACCCCAGCTCCAGAGAAAGCCCGGCCAGAGACAGAGGATCTCAAGGCCCTGACCATAGCCGACTGGGCAGCGGAACTGAGTGCCCCAGAAAGCGAATTGCCCCCGCAGCAGTATTTGGGGGAAGAGGACTTGGAAGCTCTACAGCGGGCTACCCCCTGGGTACAGCGGGTATTGACCCAATTGAGGGCGGCTGGCCTAATCGACAATGCCGGCATCGAAACCGTCATTCACGCTTGGGAAAAGGAAGGGGGCACTTTCACAGATGTGCTGGCCCACCACAGCGGCCTCAAGCCGGAGACCGTCAAATTTTTCAGCGAAGGGGGCTACTCCGTTCAACTGGCGGGGGGACGCCACGTGGCCGACTACCTCAAGGCTTCTGGATTGGTCAGTGCCACCCAAATCGAACAGATCCAGAAGCACCTGCCGCCAGGGGGATCCCTGTGTCAGGCCCTTGCCCAAGCCGGGATCCTACACCGGGCCACTGCCCTGTATTTCGAGCGCCACTTCGGTGGGCAAAAGCCCCGCCGCCCGCTGCGGGAAGAGCTTTAGAGGAACCATGCTCTATCGCTGACGCCAACGACCGACAAGGGATCCGAATACAGACACAAGCTGCCAACAAGATGCCAATTAGACTAGAAACTAGATAGAGATAGATCATCAGAAGCGACCGGTTTCTCACCCCTGAGAGACCCAAGTTACTCGGTAGTTGTGTCGATCTCTTCTGCTATGACTACGGAAGCTCCAACTCGACCTGCTCAGCAGTTCTCGCCCTCGAGAACCCAGGTTCGCCAGCCCTACCCCCACTTCAAGGTGATCGTCTTGGATGACGATTTCAATACCTTTCAGCACGTTACGGAATGTCTGCTGAAATACATCCCCGGCATGACTTTGCCCCTAGCGCGGCAACTGACCGTGCAGGTGGATGCCGAAGGGCAAGCAGTTGTTTGGGTCGGCCCTCAAGAACAGGCGGAGCTCTACCATCAGCAATTGCTGCGGGAGGGGTTGACCATGGCCCCCTTGGAGCCGGCCTGAAGCACCAGGCGTTCGTAGCTGCGCTCAACTGCTGCCAACAGCTCCGCTTGGCCCCAACCGGCGTAAAGGCTGCTGGCAATGGCCAGCCCACCCGCCCCCACCCCTTCCTTGACATAGCCCCGCTCGTAAGCCTGTAGAGGCAGATAGCGGCTATTGGCAAAGCTCAGTTGGGTGGCCAAAAGGGGAGCAACCCCCAACAACTCTGCCAAGGCCACCGTATTGCCCGAGGGATCCTCTGCCACCCAGCGGGTGGTTCCCACAACCACGTTCTCTGGGGGCCAAGGGATCCCCTGCTCTTCCCCCCAGCGCTGCATCAAGGCCAGCACCGCCAACATTTGGGTTCCCCCTGCCAGCAGCACCGCTCCCCGTTGCGCTGCGCCCATCGCCAACCCGGCCACAAAGGGCTGCATGGGATCCCCCACTGCCGCCACCACCTCAGCAGCAGAAGCTCCCCTTGGCAGACGGGCCAATCCCTGCCGGGCCAAGGCCAGCTTTTGGGCGTGGTTGCAGACCGGGTGGCTGCTGTTTACCATGCCCTCTGCTGCCCACCCCAGTCCCAACAACACCGCCAGCGCCGTGGTGGTGCCCCCTGCCACACACTCCCCAATCACACAGTAGCCTTGCTCCAGCCGGGATCCGCGGTCGTACCCTTCTTGCCAAAGGGATCCCACCTGCTCCAAAGACAGAGCCTGTCCTGTGCTCAAGCAGCGGGCCACTCCCCCAGAGCTCACCATTTCTGCCCCCGGCAAAGGTTCCGGCAAGCCACAATCGAACACTCGGCACGGGATCCCCAACTCCCTCAGGATGGCGCAGCTGATCACCACTGGGGAAGGATAGCCATCCGGAGAGGTGGGCAAGCGGTGAGAATGGCCCGCCAGCAACACTTCCCCATCGGCAAGAGCTGTGTAGCGACGCAAGGAGGGGGTAGCGCCGGCAGCCGAAATGCCCGGAACAAGAGCCGTTTCGGTAAACCCCAAGCAGGCCAGAAACAGAGGTCGGGATCCCTGCACCCGTTCGCACCACCGCCGGGCCACAGCCGGCTGAGTGTAAGCCTTAACGCAAGGAAACGGAAGCATACCGGACACCGAGGCAAACAAGCCAGAGTCTATCCTGAGCCAGAAGGGCGGGATCCCGTACTCGCAGGAGGGGTTGCCTCCTGCTGAGGCAATCGGATTCGGATAGGATGGGTATACCCAATGCAGTTTATTCAGGGCAAACGGAAGGCCATGAGCTTCTTCGACTCTGAGATCGTCCAAGAGGAAGCCAAGCAACTGTTTCAGGATTTCCAAAACCTGATGCAGCTTGGTCAACGGTACGGCCAATTCGACCGGGAAGGCAAAAAAATCTTCATCGAACAGATGGAGGAGTTGCTGGAGCGCCAGCGCATTTTCATGAAGCGGCTGGAACTCTCCGACGACTTTATGGCTCAAATGACCATCAAACAACTGCAAACTCAGCTTGGGGGGTTTGGGCTCTCCCTGACCCAAATGTTTGACCAGATGCACCAGACCCTAGAGCGCATGAAAGCTGAGGCAGACGCTGAGCGTTGACCCCCAAGAACGACCTACACGAAGGGATCATGTCTTCTTCCCGCCAGACCCGCAACCAGAAATTGATTCTGGAGGTGCTAGAGCAGCAGTCGCAGCCCCTTTCGGCGCAAGAGATCTTTCTGGAGTTGCGCAATGCCAACCACACCGTCGGTCTGGCCACGGTTTATCGAGTTTTGGATGCTCTGCGCAATGAGGGCAAGCTGCAAGCGGTCAACTTGGGAGACCAGCAGACCTACTACCAGGTTCTGCCCAGCAATGGCCACAACCGCCACCACCTGATCTGCACCGAATGTCGGCGGGTGGTGCCTTTGCCCGATTGTCCGGTGGAAGATTTGGAGGCACAGCTTTCCAGCCGATACCAATTTGCGATCGAGTACCATGTGCTTGACTTCTACGGCGTCTGTGCCCAGTGCCGTAGAGGGGTTGGGCCAAGCCCGGACTCACAGCGTTCCTCTTTTCTCAAAGCTAAGCCCAAATGATGAGCTATCTCTGGACGGTGTTGATCGGGCTGGCCGGCGCCCTGATCGGGGTCAAGCTGAGGCTTCCGGCGGGAGCACTGGTGGGCTCCATGGTGGCGGTGGGTTTGGTGAATGTCTGGGGGGCGATCCCGATTCCCGCTCCCCCAGCCGGGATTCGCTTTGCCATGCAGGTGGTATTGGGCATCCTCTTGGGTACCAAGCTCACTGCCGATACGCTTTTGGCCCTAAAAGATCTGTGGCGACCAGCCCTGCTCTGTACAGTGATTGCGGTGGGCACGGGGGTCTTGTCGGGGTACCTGATCTCCCGTTGGCTGGGGATCGAGCGCTTGACTGCCATCTTGGGCACAGCTCCAGGAGGCATTTCCGACATGAGCCTGATAGCCCTGGACATGGGAGCCCAAACCAGCACAGTGGTGGTCATGCACTTGGCACGCCTGATCAGTGTCGTCGTGGTCGTCCCCTGGGTGGTGCGACTGCTCGTTCAGCCGGGCACGAGTT
Source organism: Synechococcus sp. R3-13 (assembly GCF_047462195.1). Lineage (NCBI taxonomy): Bacteria > Bacillati > Cyanobacteriota > Cyanophyceae > Synechococcales > Synechococcaceae > Synechococcus > Synechococcus sp. R3-13. The sequence continues at coordinate 6,568 of NZ_JANSIO010000187.1, forward strand.
AGCTAGACCGCCGGGAAGCCCCGCCCTCTGTGCATCAGCATGAGTGCCGGAGTATGTCACGAAAGTCCTCGGAGCAGAGATGGTGGGTGGGTTAGACTAAGGGCGATACAGAACTTAACAACTGAACCGCTGCCTTGGAACTTTCCCCTTCTCCCCTCACCTGCCATGCCGACGCTGCCGGATCCCCTTGGAGCGCTGCTCTCCGTTCTGCAGATGGCTCTTTGGGCAATGTCTCCTCTGGCCAAGGCGATTGGTGGCCTCTACAGCTGCATTGGCAGGGGGAGCCAGACCCGGTACAGCCTGAGCTGGTGCAGGTGGATCCCGTGCTGCGCTTGCTGCTTTTGGGGGATGGCTTTACCACCCGTAATCTTGCTGCCTTGATCCAAGAGCCGATTCAGGCTCATCTGCTGGACACGGGCCGGGTTGATTTACAGGCAGAGCAGGGCACTGCCCCCAAGTCCATGCAACAGCTGGCCAGAGATTTGGGGCGGCTGGGATCCCCTTTGATGCGGCGGCGGGTTTGGCTGTGCGGAGTAACCTCTCAACAGCCCTTGCTCTATGCCACCTCTTGGTGGAACTCCGAACATCTGGTTCAATACTTGCCCCATCCCGATCGGCCCATTGGCCAAAATCTGATCCAAGAAAAACTGGAGACCTTTCGCGAGCTGCGCGGCCTTTACCACGGCGAGGCAGACCCGGTTGCCCGGCTGCTGCAGTGTCCCGGTCCCTTCTGGGCTAGGCATTATCTTTTGTTGCACAGGGGCCAGCCTTTGACCGTCATCTACGAGGTGTTTTCTCCACGGCTGGCCGCAAGGGCCCTGTCCCGCTAGCGCGACGGAGACCTCCAACGGCGCACGGCTGCGGTGATGGCGGCTGCCACCTGCGGATCCAATTGGGCGCTGGCGGAGATGCGCTGATAGTCCTCTGGGGTCAGTTGATGGGCGACGATGATCTCGGCAGCAGCAGCCTCAAACTGTTGTTCGATTTGCCGACGTTCCTCGCTGCTGTTGGCCTGTTGGAGGCGATTTTGGGTGCTCTCCAGAAGAGGTTGCACCGCCAGGAGGGTGCGGGCAAAGCGGTCAATCTGCTCAGAAGAAGGTGGAGAGGTGGCTTCAGAAAGACTAGCCGGGGCCGAGGTCATCGTCTCTGAAGAGGTTGCGGGCAGATCCCCATCCCATCCGGAGTCTGGCCTGGGCGAGGGAGAGGGATCCGAGTTGGCAGGAGCCTGGAGGGCCACTCTGCCGGCTGCGTCCAAGTCTTGGGCCGGGTTGAGGGCATTCCAAAGGGCCAAGCCCGCCAAACACAGAGCAGCCCCTATCAGTCCAGCACTCAAGAGGGCGAGCCAACTGACAGAGGTCGCAGTCGGCTCAAGCACCACCTGCACCGGCGCATGAGGAGGCAAGGGTTTGGACATGAGGCTGAGATCGTAAGCCCGACGCTGCTGGCTATCGCTGAGAACTCGGTAGGCGTGTTGTAGCTGGAGGAACTCCCGCTGGGCCAACTGCCGCAACCCTGCGGGGATATCGGCAGGCAACCGATCCGGGTGCAGTTCGCGTGCCCGCTGGCGGTAGGCAGCTTTGATCTCCTCCAGGCTGGCTTGGGGAGAAAGCCCCAGCTGTTGGTAGTAGGTGGGGGAAGCAGGCAGAGTAGGCATGGGAGCAGTTGGTTGCAGAACAGAGGGAGAACCGGCTGCCTTCGAAGGCCAGCCACCTTACCCCAACAGGGATCCCTCCTTTCGGACCAGCATATCCTGCCCGGTTCAGCGAGGCTGCTGGCCCAAGAGCTAAGACACGTAAACCCCTGTTAGAGGCGCGCTCAGGGCTTCTTCCAACTCTGCCAGGCCAAGACGACGCTCCAGGATATCCATCACCTCGCGGCCAAAATCATGGGGATTGCGATCCCAGGCTTCCAGACACACTTCCCCAAAAAAGGATCCCAGGGGTTCTGGGTTCCAGAGCAGTTTGCGCGCCGTCCAAGGAGTCATGTGCATGGGGTTAAAGCGGTCGTCGATAACACCGATTTTGCGAGCAAAATCTTCTAGATGAGTGTGGGGTTGCAGGCCGATGAAGAAGATGGCCGGCTCAACTTTGTCGCGACCAAAGATGGCTTCCAGCTCGCGATGGTACCGTACTGTTTGCCGAATGGTTTCCGGTCGCTCGTCGATAACATTAAAGGAGTAATTGACCGAAACCAGGTCGTTAAATCCTGCCTGTTTGAGGTAGCGGCAACTCTCCAGTACCGTGCGCAGGTTATAGCCCATGCGCATTTTGCGCACCAGCTCCTGGGATCCGCTGGTGATGCCGATCTCGAAGTAGCTCATGCCAGTTTTCACCATGAGCTCGGCCAGCTTTGGGGTGAGGTTGTCGGCCCGAATATAGGCAGCCCAACGAATATCGGTCATGCCGGCATCAAGGATTTTCTGCAGCAATTCCTCCGCATCCTCAATGTAGCGGCGGGCAGGGATAAACTGGGCGTCAGTAAACCAAAAGTTTCGCACTCCTCGCTCGTACAACTGCATCATTTCTCGGATCACCTCATCCACAGGGTTGAGGCGCACCTGCTTGCCTTCGATGACGGTGTAGATGCAGTAGCAGCAGTTGTGGGGGCAGCCGCGCTTGGTTTGTACCCCAATGTAAAAGTCGCCCCCTTCTAAGTAGTAGTCAATTTCCGGCCAAATGGCGGTGATGTAGGTGTAATCACAGGCGGTTTTTTGCAGAGGTTGAGGCGGCTCGTGGATCAAACCTGGGCGAGGTTGCTCCAGCTTGGCCCGATAGCAGCGCTCTGCAGCAAGGCTTTGCCCTTGGATGACTTTTTCCAGCAGCGTTTCTCCTTCCCCCACCGAGATGATGGTGCCTTGGGGCAGGTAGCGGCCCAATTGTTCGTAGAAGACGCTGACTGCCCCACCCCCCAACACCGCTTCAGCGTGAGGTTTGTAGCGCCTGGCTCTGCGGATCCCCTGCCAGACCAGCCGTGTGTTGCGCCAAATCTCGCCATAGTAGGCCAGCACCAGCCTGAGGCTATTCAGGGATCCCCGCAATTTTTTCAGGGGGTTGCGGGCGTAGAAAAACTCAAAAGAGTGTTGCAGTAGATTGCCGGCCCGCCCGTTCACCGGCGCATAGACTTGAATATCCCGCCAAGAGAAAACCAGCAAATCCGGCTGAAACTGATCGATTTGCTCCAGCATGCGGCGGCGAAAATCCAAGGGCGGGAAGGTGCCCATATCGAAGATGCGCTGCTCAACTTGGGGGAACAGCTTGTGGACATGATCGGCCAAATAAACCACCCCAATGGGAAAAATGGGGTTGCAGGGCAGCCGCACATAGAGGATTTTTTGAATCTTCAGGTTCGAGGCCATATAACCTGAGAGCTTACTTTACATCTCTTCACTCACTCTAGTCGGTTTTTGAGGGGCGCGGCGGCAGGGATCCAAAAGGGACAAGGATAAGCTAAAGCTGAAACAACCAGCAGGGTCAGACCTGAGGAGGGGATATGGCTCCAGAGCGCCCAATTTGGCGCCAGCGCTATCGGCCAGAGCGGCGATTGAGCAAGCGCAGCGGCAGACACACCTATCTGGCCCAGGATTTGCTCACCTCGGAACAGGTGGTGATCAAGCTGCTGCTCTTTGGGCCAGACTTTGATTGGGCCGACCTGAAACTGTTTGAGCGGGAAGCCCAGATCCTACAAACCCTCTCCCATCCGGCCATTCCCCAATACCGTGACCACTTCGAGATCAGCCTCAAGGGAGGACGGGGCCTGGCCCTGGTGCAAACCTACATCGACGCCCCCTCGCTGCAGGAGTGGATGGAGCAAGGGCGGCGCTTTGCCGAGCCGGAGGTGCGGGAGCTGGCGCAAAAGCTGCTGCGCATTCTCGTCTACCTGCACGAACTCCATCCCCCCGTCATTCACCGGGATCTCAAGCCCAGCAACATTCTCTTGGGATCCGACCAGCAGGTGTATCTGGTGGACTTTGGTTCGGTTCAGGCGGCTGCCCCCCGGGAGCAAGGATCCTACACCGTGGTGGGGAGCTACGGCTACATGCCCCTAGAGCAATTTGGCGGCAGAACCGTGCCCGCTTCCGACCTCTACAGCCTGGGTGCCACCCTAATCCACCTGCTCACCGGCCAACACCCGGCGGATCTGCCCCAGGAGGGAGCCCGGATTGTGTTCGAGCAAGTGGTGCACCTGAGCCCGCCCTTTCGCGACTGGCTGCGGTGGATGACGGAACCTGTGGTGGCGGATCGCCCTGCTTCCGCCCGGCAGGCCCTGGAGGCGCTGGAGCATTTGGATCGTCGTCCCGCCTTGATTCCCTCAGACGCAGCAGCAGTCCCTACTCGCCAGCCAGCAGGCAGCCGGATTCAACTGCACAAGTCCGAACAGACCTTTCAGGTGGTGATCCCGGCCCGGCAAATCGGTGTTTTGGTGTTGCTGCCTTTCGCCATCGCTTGGAACTCCTTCATCACCTTTTTCACGATCACGTCGGTTGTGCTTGCGCCTTTTCCGGCCAATCTGGTGTTTGGCCTATTCATGCTGCCCTTCTGGACGGTGGGGTTGGGGATGGTGGGCGTGATCCTCTACGGTCTATTCGGCAAAGTCCACCTACGGATCGACACAAAATACATTCGCCTGGCTCACGAGGTGTTTGGCCTGAGGTTTGGCAATGTTCCCCCCAGTCGGCGATGGGATATTGACCGGCTAGAGCTGATCCCACGCCAAAGCCCACAGTTGAACATCTGGGCGGGCAACCGCAAATACGAGTTGGGAGCGGGGATCCCTTTGCAGGAGCCAGAGCTGGAGTGGTTGGCCTCGGAACTAAGCCGTTGGCTGAAGATCCCAGTTGAACGGCAAAAGGTGTAGTTGTCAATCCAAATAGGCACTCAACTCCTGCTCCAGTGTGGGCAGTTGCACCTCTCCCTGCTCCAGCTCTTCCAAGTCTTCCAGTTGTTTGCGCAGGCGGGCAATCCGCTCTTGCAGGCACTCCTTGATGCCTTTGGCCCCCAAACTGAGACAACTGCGGCAGACTTCCCCGTAGATTTGCCCGCGGTCGTTGTAGACCACCGCCAGCAACACTTGGTGCCCTTTTTTCTGGATGGGGTTGGCCCATCCCCCGCAGATAATGCAGGGCACTCGGCCATTGCCCGCGTAAATGCTGCGTTCCCAAACAATTCTCACGCTCAGCCTCGATGCGACTTGTTGCCCACCAGCATAAAAACCCACGGGGATCCCTTGCCACCCCAAGATCCTTAAGATCCTCAATGGATCGCCGGCTCCCTTTTTTCTTCCTGAGAGAGGTTGGGGGTGAGAGCTAAAAAGGGATCCCAGTGGCTAGGTGCTGGGCCGGGCAGGTTGGGAGCGGTCGATGGTGCGATAGGTGAGGCTGGCAGCCACCTCTAGAGCTTTGGCGGCGTCGCGGAAATAAAACCCCAACTCCTCATCCTTCTCCGTGCGGTTGGGCTTATTGAACTTGGCCTTGAACTGCACGTTGCAATACATGGCCAACCCCACCAGAACCTCTGACAGTCCGTGCTGGTTGATCAGCCGCTCCACGTCCGTAAGCAGGCTTTTGATCAAGGCATCGGCTACCGGTTCTGGCAAACTGTCCAGGTCGTGCATGGGGGCTCCTCAACCAACGAGAGCAAACAAGCCAACGGGTCTGGGATCCCGAAGGCAACCTCTCCTGATTTTCCTGCATCTTTTCCAGAATGCCCAATGCCCTTGCCAACGCTACCACCACTGCCGCAGCCAGCCCCACAGGCCCGGATACCGAATGGAGCGCTCCTGGGCCGCTTGTTCCAGATGATGGGCGTGGTCTTGGCTGCCGGGATCCCGCAGACGATTTAGGCGAATCAAATAGGCGTAGCGGCGGATTTGTTCTCGCAACTGCTCTGGGGGAAGGGCAAAGCACGCTGGGCAAAGGGGGCCGAGATCCAACCCCTTATCGTTGAATAGGTGACGAACTCGCTTCCCGCCCGCAAAACGCTTTCCGCAGGCGGCACAGTAGCAAGTTGAGGGCTGGCTGGCAAGCCGCTGCCATCGAATTCGCATCGTCTTCTGTCTAGCCGGCTGCTGTGAAGGGATCCCTTGTAACCGTCATTCGTAGACCCAATATAATTCTTTTGGGCAGTTCTTCTGGTAACCAGAACCCCGGTCAAGGGGGCTTGCAGATCGAAAACCATGCCGCAACTTTACGACTGTGTCATCGTCGGGGCTGGCCCCGCCGGCGGATCTGCTGCCTACCATCTGGCCAAGCGGGGACGCTCAGTGCTGGTTCTGGAAAAGGATCCCTTGCCCCGCTACAAACCCTGTGGGGGCGGCGTTTCTCCTATGGTGGCGGCTTGGTTTGACTTCGACTTTGGCCCCGCCATTTCCCTCAAGATCCGGCAAATCCGCTACACCTGGCGCGGCGGCGATCCGGTGGTGGTCGATTTGGATCTGAAAGAGCCCGTTTGGATGGTGCGGCGGGATGTTTTCGACCACTACCTGATTCAGCAAGCGCAAAAGCAAGGGGCAGCGCTCCAGGCAGAATGCCCTGTCTCTGGCCTCGAGTGGCAAAGCGACCGCTGGCAAGTGATGACAACCGCCGGCCCAGTCTGGGGTCGGTACGTGATTGGGGCCGATGGGGCAAAAGGCTCAATGGCCAAGTGGCTGGGCTTTCAGGAACGCCGTCGTCGCCTGGCTGCCGCCTTGGAAGCAGAAGTGCCCCTCTCGCAGCCGCAAACTGCAGCCGCCCATTTTGACTTCGGCGCCGTCAGCAATGGCTACATTTGGAACTTCCCCAAGGCTGATGGCTACTCGATTGGAGCGGGCACCTTTCGGGGTGGAGAAAAACAAAACCTGCGGGAAATTGCCGCCCAATATGCCCAAAGCTTTGGCGTAGACTTGAAGTCGGTCAAGCCGTTTGGCCATCCCATCTGCCTCTGGGACGAAGATCAACCGCTTCACACCCAAAATGCCCTCTTGGTGGGAGATGCCGCCTGCGTTATCGATCCGTTTACCGCTGAAGGGATCCGCCCTTCCCTTCTCACCGGCATGTTGGCGGCCCAGGCCATCGATCAAGCCCTGGGTGGGGATACAGAAGCTCTGGAGAACTACTCCGCCCGCGTCCAGCAGGAATGGGGCTCCGAGATGCGTTGGGCCAAGCGGATTGCGGCGTTGTTCTATCGCTTTCCGGGCGTGGGCTACAGGGTGGGCGTCAAACGACCGGGAGCCACTCGGCGCATGGGCCAGATCTTGGCCGGTGAACTGCGCTACAGCGATGTGGCCAGCTCAGCTATTCGCAAGTTAAGCGGTGGTCTGCTCGCCTAAGCCCGGCACCGACAGACGCGGGCGAGATCCAGGATCGTCGAAGCGCTTGCCGATCAACAGGCAGTTGCGACCATCCGCTTGGCGGCTGTAGCTGAGGTGAGTAGAGAGAGCTTTCATCAGCAAAATACCCCGTCCCCCCTCGGACTCAAGATTGGCGTTGGGCGATGTGGGATCCGACACGTTCCGAGCAAATCCCTCCAGATCAAACTCCTGCCCCTGATCCCAGATGCGCAACTCCAGCCCTTGCGGCATCAGCAGCAGCTCAATGTCGATGGGCGTACTTTCCGGCAGAGCGCGGTGGGCGTGGCGAACGGCGTTGGTAAACCCCTCTGCCAAGGCCAACTGACATTCCGCCCAAATGGGATCCGGGATGCCCGCATTTCGGAAAGACTCAAACCAGGTCAAAACCTGGTCAAGCGCGTCCAGGGTTGTGTCAACCCTCAGCGCAAACGTTTGCCTCTTGTCCAGAGGGATCCCTGCCGCGTTCAAAACCGAACCCCAACGATAAGGATTTAACCTGCACCCATCAATCCTGGCCGGATTGACCCTACCAGATTCTAGACCAGAGCCCTGCTGGGACGTGTCATCCCCCATTTGGGGGGGTAGCTAGGTCGTGTTGATCTTATGTTAGGATAGA
>NZ_JANSIO010000188.1:0-2775 GCF_047462195.1 Synechococcus sp. R3-13
GAATCCTTGCCATTTAGGGCAGGGAGAATGTCGGCGCTGTTGTTCCTTCACCTTTGCGCTACGCCTACTACCCCGGCTGTGTGGCCCAAGGGGCCTGTCGTGAGCTGTACGACTCCACCGACCAGATTGCGCGGCATCTGGGCATTGAACTGGTGGAGCTGGAGGCTGCTTCTTGCTGTGGTTCTGGCACCTTCAAAGAAGAATCGGAGCTGCTGGAAGATACGGTAAATGCCCGCAACCTGGCTTTGGCCGAGGCGCTGGGGTTGCCGATGCTCACCCACTGCAGCACCTGTCAGGGGGTGTTGGGCCGCGTGAATGAAAAGTTAAAAGCTGCGAAAACCGCGAATCCAGAGTACTTTCACCAGGTGCAAGCCCTGTGCCAGAAAGGGGGCTGTGAGAGCCGTTACCAGGGCACAGGCGATGTGCGCCATTTGCTGTGGGTGCTGGTTCATGACTACGGCCTGGAGCGATTGGCCCAACAGGTCAAGCGGCCCCTCTTGGGGCTGCGCTGCGCTGCCTTCTACGGGTGTTATCTGTTGCGGGCCTACGACATCTCCCGCTTCGATGTGGCACGGGATCCCCATTTGATGGAGGATCTCTTCGAGCGTTTGGGGGCCACCCCCGTTTGGTATCGCGGGCGCACCCAGTGTTGCGGCTGGCCCATTTCCAGCTATGCCCCGCAGCAGTCTTTCTCGATGGCAGGCCGGCATCTTCTGGAGGCCATAGAGGCGGGAGCCGATTGTTTGGTTACCCCCTGTCCTCTATGTCACCTCAACTTGGACTCTCGGCAGCCGGAGGTGGAACAGGTGCTCGGGCGCAAGCTGGGGATCCCGATCCTGCATTTGCCACAATTGGTGGGCCTGGCCCTGGGGATCCCGGCGGAAAACTTGGGACTGAACCGCCATGTAGTACAGGTGGAAAGAGCCCTGCAAAAAATAGGCCGCTAAATCCCACTTGATGGCTGGGGGATCCCTGGGCAAACATCAGGTCTGGGAAGGATGTGTTATTCTGCCCAGCAAGGTACCCGTCCTTGTTCAAAAACCGCAAAGATCCTCGTAAGCTTAGATCCACCTACTCCTGCTTAGCAGCTCCCTATGGTTGTCTCGGATCCCTTTGGCCTTGTTGTGCAAGAAGTGCAGCAGGGCGGGTACGCAGACCGAGTGAAAAAGCTGGTTTACTTTGCCTGCACCAGCACTTGGGAAAGCGATGTCAGCAAGTTGAGCCAGATAGATCTGAAAGCTCTGCTGGAGCAGCTCTGCCGCCAGCACGCTACCCTTGATGCTTTGGGCCAGCGCTTTCGAGATGCCATTAGCCGCATCAACAAAAAAGCCGAGTATGCTCGCATCGCCAAGATGCTGCTAAGCAAGCTACAGCCCCTGTATCAACAGCCCCAAGCGGATCCCTCAGTTTGGGCTACGCCCTCGCCTGTTTTGTCCTTGGAATATGGCGGTCTGCAACTGCAAAAGCAAGACTATGATCCCTTCGAGTTGCGGGCAGGGGTGATGCGGCAAACCAGTCCTTTGCGGGCCAAGCTGGTTCTGTTCACGGCTTTGTACCACAAAGTAGAGCCTACTCTGCAGGGGTTGGCGGCCCTGCGGCGCTACAGCCTGGACGAGCTGCTCAGAGCCCTCTACGATGCCTGCGCCTCCCCCCAAGAACTGGAAGCCCGGCTGAAGGAGGCGGTGCAGCAGTTGCAGGAGCCGGATCAGGATGGCCAAGCCGCCAATGCTGTGCTGCAGATGCTGAAGCCTCTTTACGTTGACGTGCCCCCAGCGACCCTCCCCGGCGGAGGATTGGCTGCTGAGCCTCTCTCCGCCAATCTGGATTGGCTGAATACCGAAGATGCCGCTCGCGCGGGCGAGGCAGAGTCCCTGGCCAGCCCCATGACTTGGATTGACGCTGGGATCCCAGAAGATGAGGAAGAACCTGCAGATCCTCTGGCTTTTGCAACCTGGACAACACCACCCGGCCCCTCTTCTGACCTGCGACAGGAGATCCCAGAGTCCTGCCGCCAACTGCTCCATCACAGCGCCGGATCCTTGATGGTTGCCATCGAGAACACCCTAAGCGAGTTGGGCAACGCCCTGGACGAAGGTCTGCAGGATGAGGATCCCGCCCAATATCTGACGCTCAAACACCAGGTGCTGCGCGGCTTCTTGAGGGATGTCGAGGGATCCGCCGCAATGTTCATGGGGATTGTGAAAAAGCTAGAACAATCGGAGTGGCGCTTGGTGCAGCCCCTGCGCGTCAGCAATGCAAAACAGGCTCTGCCGGAGGCGGTTACCGAAATGCCCGCTGAGCTGGCGGATCCCTATGCTTCCCTAAGACAGGTGTTGGCCAGCAGCGAGCTGGCCCAGCAAAAGCCGCAGTTGGAGCAGGAGGTGATGCATTTGGTGCGGCGCAGCGTCGGCTCTGTCAAAACTGCTATCGAACAGGCCCTGAGCGAGTTGGGCAAGGCGTTGGATGAGCAGTTCCAAACCTGCACCCTAGAGGAAGCCTTGGTTCTCAAGTACCAAACACTACGCGCCTTTTTGCAGGAAGTGGGGGAGATCTCCACCAAATTTGCTGCTTTCTTGGATCGCATGGAGGAGGCAGAGCGCCGTCTGTTCGGACTGGTTTGAGAGCCAAGCCGGCTGTTTGGGGATCCCGTTCAACACTCACGATCAGCCGCGCCGAGTGTTGGGGAAACGCCCGGATCCTTATCTAGAATAACCACCAGTGCAGCTCCTCTCTCACTTCTCTGAGCTGATACATTTACGCTGAACACTGCTGAAC
>NZ_JANSIO010000189.1:0-2208 GCF_047462195.1 Synechococcus sp. R3-13
CTCCTGCTGTTGCAGAGAGTGCGGGGCTTCCCTGCAGGCTGGCCCAACCCAGATTCCGAGAAACTAACGTCAGAACCTCAGGCAAGGCCACAAGCCCTGTTCAGAGGGGTTCAGATTTCCGAGTGTCGGCAATGGCCTAGGCCATAGATTTGCGGCGGTTCCGCCGGACGGCCACCGCTTTGCGCTTGCGCTTTTCTAGGTTGGTTTCAAAGTGCCGATGGTTGCGCAAATCCCGCAAAATGCCCGCCTTAGAAACCTGACGCTTGAAGCGACGCAGCGCAGATTCGATCCCTTCGTTTTCGCCAATCGTCACTTGGGTCATAAGCAAGACATCTCCTCCGTCAATCAAATGGGTTTGGTTACAACAGGGATCCCTATCCTAAACCATCTCCGCCCCGCTGCTTGCTGCTACAGTTCCTATTCACTGTAGCCGGCTGCCAAAGTTGAGCCCCGCAACCACCTCACCTTCCCTCAAATTGACAACGAATGAAGCAGTTGTCCCGGTGGGGGGTGGAGGGGAGGGTGGTGCTGGAGTTGGGCTGGGGGCACTGCCGATTACCGATTGCACAAAACCGGCGAAGCTAGACACCCGCGTATACACCCCATAGAAATTGGGCTGGGCGCAGCCGATGCCAAAACTGGTGATTCCGGCCAGGGCAAAACCCGTGCCACTGGACACAATCAAAGGCCCACCACTATCGCCCTTACACGTATCGACTCCTCCCTGGGGAAAGCCGGCGCAGAGCATGGTATCTAAAATGGTGCCATTGTAGGATTGGGGCGCGTTGCACACCTCGTTGGCGACAATGGGAACTTCAGCCTGCTGTAGAGCCCCGGGAAAGCCGCTGGGCTCCTCCTCGAGACGGGGGAAGGTGGCTCCCCAGCCAAGGATGGTGGCGAGAGTACCAGGGGCAGTCAGGTTGGTTTGGTTGGGCTGCACCAGTGGCAGGGTGGCCAGAGCCACTGGCCGAGAAAGGCGCACCAGGGCAATGTCGTTCCCCCCAAGTTTCCCCACCTGGGGGTTGTAGCCGGGGTTGAGGACAATTTGCGCGGCGCGAATGCGTTGGCCGGCACCGATTTGCAAGCGGTTGGTACCCAACAGCAGATCCAGATTTTGGGCACTCACTACCTGCTTGCCTTGATCGTCGAAAAAGCAGTGGGCAGCGGTGAGCACCCACTCCGGTGCGATCAGGGATCCGCCGCAAAACTGCGCTCGAAAGGGATCCGGCTCAGCCGCGTTCAGCAAGGCCACCATCCAGGGAAAGGCCCCTTCGGGAGCAGGTCTGCCGCCCACAATCCGCTCCAGCCCCAAGCCTGAGCGCGGCGTGGTGAACACTCGCCCTGGGGGCAAAAGGGCGGTGACGCGGTAGGTGCCAGGGGGCAAGTTGGAGAAGCGAAAGTTACCGCTGGCATCGCTGACGGTGCTGGGCTCCCCCGAGTCGAGGCGGCCATTGCCGTTTAAGTCCAAAAACGTGGTAATGCCCGGCAGCCCCGGCTCCCCCGGATCCCGCAGCCCATTGCCGTTGAGATCGTCGAAATGGGATCCCTCAATTCGTCCTGTGGGAGGAGCTGAGACTGGGGGAAGCGGGCGACTGGAACCCCTGCCGCCACAGGCGCTTATGCTCAGGGCCAGACACAACCCCAGCGGAATAGACCAAGAGCGAGCCAAGCCCAAGGAGGAATGGGATCGCGAGAGATGAGGCATGGTCAGATTCTCCAAAGCCAGCCGGTTATGCCAGCCAAGGATATCCTACCGGCGAAGCCTAAGGATTGCGCAACCGGGAGAACTTCTCCCCGCGGCCGGCTCTCCCGAGTTGCCCCAAGACCCCAATGCCCACTTTTGCCTCTTGCCGCCCGTGCACCTGGGCAGTAAAACCAGGGTGGGAGGGTGTGTGGCAGATGAATATCGCGGTCTTGGGGTTCAAAGGGGGCGTGGGCAAAACCACCACGGCGGTACACCTGGCCCTCTACCTTCAGCAAAAACAAGGGGCAGCTCCTGCGGGTGGGTCGGGGATGGCCCTGTTGATCGACGCCGATCCCAATCGCTCGGCCTCTCGCTGGGCAGAACGGGGATCATCCTTTCCTATCAAGGTATTGGCCGGGGATCCCACCACTCCCACGCCCACGGGCTTTCAGCACACGGTGATCGACACTCCTGCCCGTCCCACCCCGGAACAGTTACCAAAAAACTGGGTCTAAAGCCCCGCC
>NZ_JANSIO010000190.1:0-6511 GCF_047462195.1 Synechococcus sp. R3-13
GCCGTATAAGAGGTTGGGCCGCTTCACCTCTGGCTCAGCTGTCAGCACCGCAATCAGCGTGAGCAACCCGTTCAAAGCCACCATCAGCAAGGACAACCCGTCCAGGCCCAGGGAATAGCTCAGCCCGATTGACGGGATCCAATCCCACCGCTGCACCCACTGCAGCCCTTCCGCTTGCAGGTCAAAGTTGGCAAACAGCAGCAGCGAGATCCCCAGCGGGATCCCGGCCAAGGCCACCGCCAGCTTTCGCCCCCCCAAGCCTAAGAACAGGAGCAGGGATCCCAAGATCGGCAACACAATCAAGGCACTCAGCATGGTCTTTTCCCTCTTTGTCTAAGGACTCCGTCCCGCTATCGCCCAAGCCTAGAGAATCAGCCAGCCCAGCAGGGCCACCCCCACGACAATCGTCAGCACATAGGCTTGCAACTGGCCAGAGGTGGTGTATTTCAAAACCTGTCCACCCGCCAATACCGCCAAGCTGGTTAAATTCACCAAGCCGTCCACCACATAGCGATCGAACAGGGCCGTGATCTCAGAGATGATGCGCACCACAAACACCACACTGGCCCGGTAGAGCTTGGGGGTGTAGAAGTCGTTGGCCAACAGATCCTGCCAGTCGGCCAAGAAGGCCCAGTCCACCGGCTGCCGCTGCGGACGCAGATACAGCCAGGCTCCCAAGGCAATGCCTGTCAAGCTGGATCCCGTCATTACCCCAACAGGGATCCCTTCCAGAGCGGGAATCAGACCTAGTGCCGCTAGGATCATGGGCATGTGCAGCGTTACCCCCATCATGGCGGTGCTGGGCAGCATCATCGGCCAATGCACCTCTGGCGAGCGCTCGCTCATCTGCTGCGGTTTGCCCCCCCAAACAAGGCCAAATACCCGCGTTAGCCCCAGCGCCGTCACCGCATTGGTAACCAGCACAACTGCCGCCCACAACCCCTGCCCCGATTGCACCAACTGCTGCCACAGATCCGTCAGCACCCAAAAGGAGCCGAAGGGAGGCAAAGCGATGATTCCAGCCATTCCGGTCAAGAAGCACAGCCCCGAGATAGGGCGCCGCGACCACAAGCCTCCTAGATAGCGCAGATCCTGGGTAATGCTGTTCCAGATCACCATGCCCAGCGCCATCACCAACAGGGCCATCGCGGGCGCATAGGTCAGCAGCAACCCATAGGCTTGCTGGGGATGACCGGTGCCCACCGCCACAAAGATCAAGCCCATGTAGGCGCTCACCAGATAAGACAGGGCCCGCTTGGCATCGATCTGGGCCAAGGCCACCAGGGATCCCCCCACCGCCGTCAAGCTGCCGATAGTCAGCATCACCTTCAGCACCGTTGGGGAAAGCTCATAGAGGGGTTGCAGGCGAATCAACACCCAGGCCCCCGTGCCCACCACCACTGCGTTCCGCAAAATCGAGGCCGGGATCGGCCCTTCCATCGCCTCATCCAGCCACAGGTGCAGAGGAAATTGGGCACACTTGCCTACGGGGCCGGCCAGCAACCCCAGCCCTACCAGGGCCAGCAGGGTGGGATCCACAGTGACAGATCCTGCCTGCACCGCCTCTGCCCAGGCCGCCAAATCCTCAAACTCCCAGGAGCCGGTCAGGGGATAGATGGCGATTACCCCCATCAAGAGCAACAGGTCGCCGATGCGCTTGGTTAAAAAAGCATCCCGCGCTCCCGTCACCACCAGCGATTGGTTGAACCAAAAGCCCACCAACAGGTAAGTGCCCAGGGTCAAAATCTCCAGGATCACGTAGCTGAAAAAGAGGGAGTCGCACAAAGCCAAGGCACACATCCCCCCCTCAAACAGGCCCAGCAGGGAGAAAAACCGCGCCCAGCCCCAGTCCATTTCCATGTAGCCAAAGCCGTAGATCTGGGCCACCAGGTTCAGCCCCGTCACCACAGCGCAGGCCCCCAGAGTTACCGATGACACCTGCAGCGGCAGCTCTAACATCAGATCCCCCACCTGTAGCCAGGGCAACCGAATGACCTGCGCCGGCTGATCCCAAATTGCCACCAGCGCTCCCACACTGTGAAGGAAAGCCACTAAGGTCAGCAGGGCATTCAAATAACCTGCCGGACGTGGTCCCGTGCGCCGGGTGATTCCTGGGGACCAGATCAGCGCTCCCGCCCACGCCACCAAGGCGTAGAGGGGAATCAGCCATGCAGTTGTGACCAGCCCGTTCAAGCTCATAATCCTCCTTCGGCCAGGGATCTTGGCCAAACTGGAACACTTGCTGAGATCCTGTAAAAAGTCTTAAGCAGCATCTTAGCTGCGAACTAGGATAGATAAAAATTGAACTTTCCGATAAAAACTATAGACAAAAATCTATAGTTCAAGCGGGGGGAGCAGAATAACCTCTGTCGTTGTCACCCCCTCACTCTCTAAAGCGTAGATGGAAATGAACCCCTTGGGAACCTAAGGATTTGCGATTGTTTGGACACAGGGAATGATCAAGAAAACTGGGTTTAGCGCTCCGCACCGCCAAAGCGAAGGCCTACGGCCCGCTGTCGCGACAGAGCGGCTTTGTGTTATGGTACGGGTTGATCTCCGCCAACTTGAATATGGCGCAGTGTCAATAAAAAGTGTCTGGGAGTTCATCCCAGTAGTTGGGGCTATGGCATCCGCTAACGCAAACACGACCCCGTCCACCCCTTCTCCCAAGGTTGCTGCTCAAGCTGCTGTGAAATTGCCGAGAAGACTGAGAACAACGACTTAGAAGGGCGTCTTGACTTTGGGTTGCTTGACCTTCAGCTCGCGAATCCGTTTCAACATCTTCTGGAAATACTCCGCCAGGTAATCCTCAAGAGAGGTCAGAGAGGCCAGTTCAATCCCCAGGGTTTCGCATACAGGCGTCATATCGGCGTGCATGGGTTCTTTGGCCGCGATCACCTCCACAAACGCCAGCCGGTCGGCAATGTTCCAGCTCCACTGAAAAAACTGCGCCACCTTGCGCGCCCCTCTCAGCAGTCCCAGCGGCATGGTGCTGACTTTGGCCTTTTTGCCGGAGAGCTGCTCGCACAAGGCAATGACTTCTCGAGCCGTCCAAGCCTTGGGCCCCACCAAGGGAAAGATTTGCTGCTTGGCAGCTTCTACAGTGAGAGCTCGCACCGCAAACCGGGCTGCATCTAGGGTGTCTAGGTAGGCCGTTGGCATGCCCTCGCCGGTTACCCAGACGATTTGTTCTTCCAAGATGGGGATGGCGTACTGGCCAATCAACCCCTGCATAAAGCCCGCCGGACGAAAAATCGTGTAGGGCATCTGGGATCCAACCAAATACTTCTCGATGTGATGCTTGAAATTCATCAGGGGCACATTGGGATACTCGTGGTGGGCGCCCATGATGGAGAAAAAGATAAAATGCCCTACCTGGGCAGCCCGTGCCGCATTGATCAGGGCAACTTTGCCATCCCAGTCCACCTGACGGGCGCTGAGGGTATCGGTCACCCGCACCGTGGCACAGTCGATCACCGCCTCGATGCCTTCCATGGCGGAGTTGAGGGTGCTGGGCTGAAGCAGATTTCCCACTTTCAGTTGAGCGCCCCATTCACTCAAGAAAGCAGCCTTTGCCGGATTTCGCACCAGACAGGTGACTTGATGTCCTTCTTCGATGGCTCGGCGCACCACCTGACGGCCCAGCGTTCCCGTCGCCCCCACAACCAGCACGTTCATAAAATTATCATTTCTTAACCTTAGGCTTAGTCTATCAGACCAGCGCAACTCCCGACACAACCTTAGAGGCAGCAACAAACCAATGGGGATCCTCTGCCAAGCCGGCTTTGAGGGATCCCCAAAGTTGGGTACTGAAGCGTCTAGCTGGCCAGCTCGTTCATGCGTTGCGCCAGGGTAAAGTCCAGTTCTGTAATGCCCCCGGCATCGTGGGTGGTAAGATGCACCCGCACGCGGTTGTAGACATTGGTCCATTCGGGATGGTGCCCCATGCTCTCGGCCACCAAGGCCACACTGCTCATCCAGCCAAAGGCTTCGACAAAGGAGCGAAACTGAAATTGACGATGCAGCTTCCCATCCTGCAAAGACCAGCCCGGCAGATTTTCCAGCTTGGCTTGGACCTCAGCTTCACTGAGTTTGACAGGTCTGGACATGGGCTTTCCCTCCAGTCTTTGCCACCGCTTTCATCAAAAGAGCAACTGAGAGCGGATCCCAGCTTATTTACAAAACTTCATGACCTTTGTATTCATGCTCTTCTACATGCGCGTCTATGGGCGCGGGGCTGAGCGGCTTGTACAACCAGTAGCCTTGTACAGCAAAGTGGGCCTGCTGATAGAAATGGAGGGCGGCTTGGTTGTGATGGTAAACCTGCAGGGTAATGGCAGCTAGCTGCTGCTGGGATCCCCAGCGTTCCACCTGTTGCATCAAAGCTCTGCCCAGGCCCTGCCGGCGATGGGCGGGATCCACCCAGAGCAGAAAGATGTAGGCTACCCGCCGATGGGTGGCTTGATCGGTGGAGATGCCGGCCCAAACACAGCCCACCGGCTCCCCTGTTTCTTCCTTGAGGATCCACCAGCAGGGGGTGCGGGGTGGGTCGAAGAGGCGATCCAGCGTCTCTTCCAGGTGATCCCAGTTGCTTTGCTCTGGAAAAGATTCCTGCAACGTGGCCTGCAATCCTCGCCTCACCCAGGGCCGATCCCAGGCTGAACCAATGCGCCAACGATAACCCACAGGCAGAGGGATCCCTTGTTCAGCCATCCTCAGGCATTTGCAGAAAGGGCCACAGGCGTTGCTTCTTCTAGGGGGGCAGGCTGGGCCATATCCTCCGGCAGAAACGAGCGAATGCTCACCACCACCAGGGTAAACAGAAACACCAGCAGGATGAGAGCGGGAAAGATATATTGCCGCAGGATGCTCATGCTTCTACATAATCATTTCAAGTTTCTACAGCATAGCGTGCAGGGAGGGATCCCTGGGCAGCTTTTCGGAAATCTCCTCGGTTTTTCTTCTCCTGATCTCCATCTCAGCCCCTATCGACTGACCCTGGGGGATCCCATGCGTTAATAAGGTGAGAAAGTGTAGCCTACGATTCCAAAGTGAGGTTGGCTGTGCATTAAGGTCGAGCGTAGTTGTGGGTCATCACTCAACTGCCCAACCTGATCCCACTGCTGCGCGACGCGAGCGGAGAATCCATGAGCACCCCCAATCGCCCCTTGAAGACCCTTGGGATCCCTCCCAATGCCTGGGCTGTGAATGCCGAAATGGCCGACCTCACCCGTCCGCCCTTGGATCCCCGGCCCATCCTGCTGCCCACCTCCAGCAAAACCCTGCGCTTGGATCTGGCCAAAGCGGCGCTGCTGGTGATCGACATGCAAAACGACTTTTGTCACCCCGACGGTTGGCTGGCCAGCATCGGCGTCGATGTCACACCGGCGCGGGCTCCCATCGGCCCTCTAAAAGCCCTGCTGCCCCGCCTACGACAAGCTCAAGTGCCGATTGTGTGGGTGAACTGGGGCAATCGCCCCGACCTGCTCAACATCAGTGCTGGCTTGCAACATGTGTACAACCCCACCGGAGAGGGAGTAGGGCTGGGGGATCCCTTGCCCAAGAACGGGTCTCTGGTTCTCACTCACGGCAGTTGGGGTGCGTCCGTAGTGGAGGAGTTGGAAGTCAAACCCGAGGATATCTGGGTGGACAAGTTCCGCATGAGCGGCTTTTGGGATACGCCTCTCGATAGCATTCTCAAAAACCTGGGGCGCACCACCCTCTTCTTTGCCGGTGTGAACATCGACCAGTGCGTCATGACCACCCTGCAAGACGCCAATTTCCTCGGCTACGACTGCATTTTGCTGGAAGACTGCGCCGCCACCACCTCTCCTGAATACTGTTTGCTGGCCACCCTCTATAACGTCAAGCAATGCTTTGGCTTTGTCGCCTCCTCCCCTGACTTGCTGGCGGCTCTCCCCTGTTAGCCCTTCCCGCTATTCACCCCTTATCGCTTGAGTGGAGGATCCCGATGCAAACGCTCTCCCGCTGTGTGATCCCAATTGTTAAAACCCCTGCCGATTATCAGGCTTTTCGCATCAGCCCCCACGATACCAATCGCCTGGCCATCGTGTTCGATCCTTCTCATGCTCAGATTTCTCTAACCTTTTGTGTGGAGATCTTCGATGAGGGAGGCAAAACCCCTCCAAATCGCCATCAAATGGCTGTGGAAATGTTTTTTGTTCTCAAGGGGGAAGGCCTGGCCATTTGCGATGGAAAAGCGGCCCCCATCAAAACTGGAGATAGCATTTTGGTTCCGCCAACAGGCGTGCATGAAATCCGCAACACCGGCCCAGGCCGCCTCTACGCCCTCTGCTTCATGGTGCCCAACGAAGATTTTGCCGAGCTCATCCGCTCCGGCACTCCTGCGGACTTGGATGAGGAGGATTTGCAGGTGCTGTCGGGGGGCTGGAGAAGGGCATTTGCTGAGGCTTAGGCCTCAATGGCTCTAGGAGCTGTAGAGGTTGGAAGTCAGGGGTACTGATACATTCACGCTGAACTCTCCTGAACA
>NZ_JANSIO010000191.1:0-6590 GCF_047462195.1 Synechococcus sp. R3-13
CCCCTCTCGGACAAAAAGGCTGGCCCCATCACAGTGGGTCAGTTCTCGGGCTTGAGCAACAATCAACTCCAGCAGCCGCTGCAGATCCGTTTCTGAGGAGAGGGCGATCCCCACTTGAATCAGACGCTGGCTGAGGCGCAGGGCATCCGAGGCATCGAATTCGGTTGTGCTGGGGTGAAGACCGAAGGGGGTGGGCAGGCTCATAGCAGGGTTGGTCAGAAGCGTTCACAATGAGCGTTGACAATAAACAATGGCAGAGTCATGGGCGGCGAGCCATTTGCCCCCAGGGATCCTCACAGCTGTCCCGACTCAGTCCGGCTGGGTATCCGAACCTCCGGGGCGATCAGCAGCCCGAAAACACGCCAACACCACTCAAAGCAGCGATGCCTTACTTTAGCTCGAGGAGGCGAGAAACGTTGTGACCCAGGTCAAGCCCAAGGGAACCGATGAGATTTCCCTGCAGCTCGTTGTGGGCCTGGGCAATCCCGGCCCTCAATACGCCAATACCCGCCACAATTGCGGCTTTATGGTGGTGGATCGGCTGGCGCAGCGCTGGGGGATCCCATTGGTTTTGGAAAAGCGATTCCAAGGTAGCTACGGAGAAGGGTTTGCCCTGGGAGGAAAGCGACGCTTGCTCAAGCCGGAAACCTACATGAACCGTTCCGGCCAATCGGTGCGGGCGGTGCTGGATTGGTACAAGTTAGATCTCGCCTCTGTGCTGGTGGTGTACGACGATATGGATCTGCCGCTGGGTCGTCTGCGCCTGCGGGGATCCGGTTCTGCCGGTGGGCACAACG
The DNA here is from genome assembly GCF_047462195.1 of Synechococcus sp. R3-13. Taxonomy (NCBI): domain Bacteria; kingdom Bacillati; phylum Cyanobacteriota; class Cyanophyceae; order Synechococcales; family Synechococcaceae; genus Synechococcus; species Synechococcus sp. R3-13. Next base: position 798 of record NZ_JANSIO010000191.1, read on the forward strand.
GCATGAAGTCCATCATTCAGCACTTGGGGAGCGAAGGGTTTCCGCGGCTGCGTTTGGGGGTGGGCAAACCCAGGGGCAGCCAAGATGTGGTCGGGCATGTGTTGGGGGGATTTGCGCCTGCAGAACAAGAGGTGCTGGAGCGGGTGTTGAATACGGCGGTAGAGGCCGTGGAGTGCTGCTTGCAAGAGGGACTGAGGACAGCCATGAACCGCTTTAATCCTCTGGATCTGTCTGGGCCATCGTCCGATTTGGATGGATCCAACCCTGCACCGGGCCAAGGCGAGGCTTCCTCCTGAGGAGCAGCTCGTCGTCCACCTGGGTTGTTGGCTCTGAGGGATTTTCCAGGAGCGGGGTGATAAGGGCTTCGTCCCCCTGATGCAAAGGGATGAAGGGCAATACTCCAGATAAGTATCAATTATCTGGACTATCCACCGATGGAACCAGAGCAGCCCACGAAACCCCAATCGCGAAATCAGATCCAAAGCCCCGTCGATCCCCAGTGTTGAGTGGGTTACGGAGTGGGTCGCCGCCACCGCGTCCAGATGTTCTCCAGCAGGCCAATCCCCTGCACCAAGAGGATCCCCAAAGCTGCCGCCACCAGCATGATCACCCACAACCCCACCATGTCGCCGTAATAGGAACGGCTTAACAACATCGGCCCCAGCCCTGCAAAGCTAACAATCGAAATCTCTGCCACAATAGCCCCCACCAGAGCCATCGCCACCGCAACCTTCAGGCTGGTAAACACCATCGGCATAGCCGCCGGGATCCGCACCCAGCGAAATACCTGCAGCGGGTGGGCATGGTAAGTGCGCATCAAATCCAATTGCAGAGGCGGTACACTGCTCAACCCCTTGGCAATGCCGATCGACAGCGGGAAAAAAGCAATGTAGGCCGCCACGATTGCTTTCGGCAACAGACCCCGCACCCCATATTGCCCCAGCACCACCGCCAGCACCGGCGCCAAAGCCACAATTGGCACATTCTGGGAAGCAACAATCCAGGGAAGCATCATCCGCTCAAAAGCTCGCGAAAACACCAACGCCACCGCCGTTGCCCACCCCACCAGCAAAGCCAGCCCCAACCCCACCAGCGTTTCTGCTGCCGTGACCAGAGCGTTATACCCAACTGCGCTCGTGGAAGTGAGGGGGAACGCCATATTTCTCAAGCCCTCCGCCAATTGACCCAAAGAAGGCAGGATCGGGTTGCGCAATAGTCGAGCACACTCCCTGACCGTGCTGCAGTCTGCAGTGCCCTGCTCCAAGAGGCGTTGCGCCGCCGGGCTGTTCGCCCAAATCGCCAAGGGATCCCAAACCAGCAGCAGTAGGATCCCTGTCAGGAGGATGGGTAGCCAGCGTTCACTCAGCGTGCGTAGAGGAGATATCACCGTTAATCCTCGCGGTAGATCGAGACAGAGTGCACGGCACCTGGGATCCCAAGCCACCTGGGATCCCAAGCTGAGAACCCGCACCGCCATAAAAATATAGCCATTGCCAACCAGAGCAACTTCATCGGAAACCATTCTGTTGGCATCAGCGGGACAGAGTCCTCATAAAGTGCCGATGCAGGCATTGCAAGCGGATCGCCATGAGGGTTAGCCTTTGTAACAGTCTTCTGGCAGAGCGATTGCCTGAACAGAGCCGCTCTGCTTGTGCCAACCCAAGACAAAAAGCAGTCCACCTGAGGTTGAGATCTTGCTGTTGAATTGCTGGGATCCCGTTTTGCTTGCCGTCGAAGCCGCTGCCCCCATTGAAGGAGCTGCCAATCTTTCGCCCCTGATCCTGGTAGCGGTGCTGATGGCTCTAGTGGTCATCTATCTGGCCAGCCGTATCGCCGGAGAAATTGCCGTCCGCCTGAGTTTTCCCCCCGTGTTGGGAGAGCTGCTGGGGGGCGTCGCGGTAGGGGCCTCCGCGCTGGGGTTGTTGGTCTTCCCGGAAGGACAAGTTTCCGGCCAAGAGCTGCACGCCTTGGCCCAATCCTCAGCACTGATGCAATTTCTGCAAGCCACTGCCGGCCTCGACGAGGGATCCCTGGTACAGGTGTTCTCCTCCCAAAGCGAGATCGTCGACATCCTCTCCGAGATCGGGGTGATCATCCTCTTGTTTGAAATCGGCCTCGAGTCGGATCTGGCCGAGCTGTTGCGGGTTGGCCCTCAAGCCGCAGCCGTAGCCATCATCGGCGTTGCTGTGCCCTTCCTGGCCGGAACACTGGGCCTACTCTACCTGTTTCATGTGCCCGTTATCCCCGCCGTATTTGCCGGCGCTGCCCTCACAGCAACCAGCATCGGCATCACCGCCCGCGTCTTGGCCGAGCTGCAAAAACTCACCTCCCCAGAGGGGCAAGTGATCATTGGTGCCGCCGTCTTGGATGACGTGTTGGGCATCATCATCTTGGCCGTAGTGGCGGGCTTGGCCAAAAACGGAGAAGTCAACCTTTCCGATATCGGCATCATCATCCTCAGTGCCATCGTCTTCTTGGTCGGCTCCATTGTTTTGGGGCGCCTTCTCAGCCCCTACTTTGTTGCCCTTCTCAACAGCCTGAAGACCCGAGGTAACCCCCTTCTGCCCGCCCTTGTGCTGGCCTTTCTGCTGGCTTATGTAGGGCAAATCATTCATCTAGAAGCGATTTTGGGCGCTTTTGCCGCTGGCCTGATCTTGGCCGAAACCGAGAAACGGCAAGAGCTGGAAGAACAGATCAAGCCCATTTCCGACCTATTGGTGCCCATCTTCTTCGTCTGCGTCGGGGCCAAAACCAACCTTGCCGTACTCAACCCCACCCTCCCTGCCAACCGAGAGGGACTGATCATTGCCGTCTTTTTGATCGGAGTTGCCATTGTGGGCAAGCTAGCAGCGGGCTTGGGGGCCTTTGGCAAGCCGGGCATCAACCGCTACGCCATCGGGGTGGGCATGATTCCCCGGGGTGAGGTGGGCCTGGTGTTTGCCGGTGTGGGAGCCGCCAGTGGAGTTCTCTCCGATGCCCTCGATGTCAGCATCATCGTCATGGTGATTGCCACCACCTTTGTCGCTCCCCTCTGGCTGCGGGGAGTATTGATCGAGGAAGCCAACTCCCCCCCCTCCCTCCTGGACTTGCAGGCAGAAGCGTCAGAGCAAGACCGCAAAGACAGCACCGACGAGACTGCATCAGCGCTCCCAGACTCAGAACGGGTGGGCATTCCTGAGGGCTAAATTATCTCAGCTTTCCCCTCAAACGCCCCCAGAGGGTCTGGAACAGCAGCCGCAGCGGATTGCGGCGTTGAGGCTTCACGTCAATTCTCTCCGTCGTCTCCTCTTGGGGCAAAATTGCCTGCATCGAGGGCGGATCAAACCGCTGCATGGTTGTGGAGCGCCGATCCACCACCTCCGCCTTCACGCTGCGAAAGCTTACAGACTGGAGATACCGCTGAAAATCTTCGTCCGACAACCGACGAATGCAGTACTGCATCCGCACCTGATTCCCCAACAGGATCTGATCCCCATCCTTGAGATCCCAGCTCAAACATCTCTGCCCATTCACCGAGACGCCGTTGGTGCTGCGCTTGCCCTCGATATTGCCGTCCAGCAGCCGGTAGGTATACTGGCCATCTTTTTGGGGTAGCCGCAGCAGCAGCGCGTGTTGCCGGGAAACCGCCGCCGAATCGATGACAATCGCATTGCTGGGATCCCTGCCGATGGAATAGGTGGCAGCACTGAGGGCCACAGCCCGCCGTCCCTGCTCATCATCGATCACCAACACATGCCAGATTTGGGAGGGGGAAGACTGTGCGCCGGTAGCCATGGTCTGGGGCCTTGAGGGGGAGCTGGGTTGACCGTCGAAGTTGCAGTACAGGCTCCTTTCCCGTTAGCGGGCTGGCAGCCACACCTCAGCCATTGCCCAACCCTCGGCGAACCGCTGTGGGAAGAAGCTCAACGAGGGGGAGACTCGGCAAGAGAGGGGCTTTCCCCCATAATAGTAAGGCAGAGTTTCTGCAAAAAAGAGGATAGCTGAAACGTGAACACGACTCCAACCCCAACCCTCCTCGAAGCCCTTCCCCCGATCTACCCCGGCGTTGCCGTGCGGGTCATCAACCCCAACGACACCTACTACTGCTTTGAGGGCCAGGTACAGCGGGTTACCGACAACCATGCCGCTGTCCTCTTTGAAGGCGGCAACTGGGACAAATTAGTCACCTTCCGCCTCACAGAATTGGAAGTGGTGGACAAATCCCGCCCCTAGCCCTGCTCTCCCCTGTCCCTCTTGGAACTTCCCCATGCGCAGCCATTGGCAGGAACCTTTCCTCTGGATCCATGCCGCCGGCATCCTCCTCTTCCCCTTGTGGGTGGGGCTGACCCTGATCGGGCTGGCCACAGGGGATCCCCTCCTGCCGGTGGGGGCGGAGCAGGCTTGGGTGGCCGTGGTGGGCATTGGGCCGGTCTTTGCTATGCAGTGGCGCAAACCGTTTGACATCTTTAGCGTGTGGGTGGCTTCTGTCCCCCCGGAAGAACTTACCCCCGACCAGCGCCGCATCTTGGCCGCCTTCCTCAGCCCCGAACACAAGATCTTGACGCTGTTGGCGGCAATCCTGATGCTGGAAGTCGGTGAGCGCCTCTACGACTTTGCCCCCCTCTTTGCCCCGCTCACCCCTGGCAACGGCACCCGTCTGGCCGGCCTAGCCATAGCTGCCTTTGGATTTTGGGGATCCAACCTGTTCTTGCAGATCCCCATTGCAACGATACGGGTACTCCTCCTCAGCGAGCCGGAGCTGGCCCAAATGGATCCCGTCCCCGTCGAGGAGATTGAAAGCCGCTTCTCCGTCATCGGCGATCGCCGCAGCCCACTCCTGCAACGGCTGTTGCGCCGCATCTCCGGCCAAGATTCAGAAGGCACCTCGAAAGACCAAAAAGACAAGGATAAAAACAGAGCGACAGAAAACCCCCAGCCGGAATCCGAGAAACGGGATCCCTCTGGGGAAGTTGCCATGCCGGCCCCTGAAACTCCCCCCGATCCCACCTAAGGCAAGCTTCCGCAAAAGCTGTAGCTCAATGTTAGATTGGAAGCAATCCAGACATCGTGAAATCGAACCATCGGCATTCCCCTGATCTTCGAGGCTACCGCACCGGCAATGGCGAGCAACTTTTCTTTCCGCTTCAAGCAATTTACCCAACGCCTCAGAGAAACCACCCAACTTCCCCAGTTTTTCACCGATCAAGCCACCAGTGAAACCCAAAACCTCGCTCGGGAGTTGGCTTTGGTTGGGGAATACGCCACTCAGCTTAGCCAAGTGGTGATGGAGGTGGACTTTCTCAACCAGCTCTACACCCGTCTTTTGAACGAGCGGGAAGTGTTGCAGCAGGAAAAAGATCACTTGGAAGCGCGGGTCTTTGAGTTGCAACAGGAACGCAACGAGACGGAGCCCCAGGTGATGTATTTGCGAGAGCAGCTCAGCCAGGCCAGCTTTCAACTGGAACAAACTCAAAACCGGGAACGCAGCCTTAGCGAGCGAGAACGACAGTTGTCGGAAATTGTAGCCCAACTGGAGCGACGGCGGGCTGTACTCAATCAAGCTATCGAAAACCTCACCAACCAAGAGGCCGATTACACCGTTCGCACCAAAGAACTGGAGGCGGTCGTCCGGGAAAACGAAAAGAAAGCCAAGCAGTACCTGGAAGCTGCCAACCACTACCGCGCCTACCTGGAAGAGCTCAATGCGCAAGTGCAAGAAACGCAAGCCAAGCTGAGAAGCCTTGGTGTTGAGCCCAAGCCCGCCGACCTGCCCCGACTTGAGGAGCTGGAAAAACCCACCCCCATCCCAACACC
>NZ_JANSIO010000192.1:0-5303 GCF_047462195.1 Synechococcus sp. R3-13
GCTTCTGGTGGGGGGCGGTGGGGGTGGGGGCGGGGGTGGCGGCGGTGCTGCTCACCAAGTGGACAGGGGTGCTGTTTTTGCTGCTGCCTTTGGTGGGAGTTGCAGGTCAGGCCCTCTGGCGCTCTGGGAAAGCGGTGGGGTGGTGGAAAGGGATCCCTTGGCCGGCGCGGCTGGCCCACTTGGCCTTGGGGATGGGTGTGATGCTGCTTTTGTGCTGGCCCTGGTATGGGGCCAATTGGCTGTTTGTGCTCAGCAATGGCTGGGCTTACGCCGAGACTGCCCACTACTACATCACTTGCCCAGCGGGATCCCTGTGCTGGTGGACTGCCTACTTGCGCCTTTTGCCCCTGCAGATGAGCCCTTTTCTGTGTGGGCTGCCGCTGCTGAGCGGGTGGGGATCCCTGGACAGGCGAGAGGCAGTTTTGTGGGCCACCTACGGTTCGGGCTACCTTCTCTACACCCTGGTGGACATCAAAGATGTGCGCTTCACCCTACCCCTGCTGCCTCTCTTGGCCGTGTTATCAGCAGGCGGGATCCAAAAGGCTTGCCGGTGGTTGGGGAAGCGGAGGGATCCTTGGGGCTGGAGAGGGGGAGGCTGGGTAGGCGTAGGTCTGGGATCCCTGGCCTTACTCAGCCTAGGCCAGCCCCTTACCCCAGGCGTGGCTCCTCTGTGGAAGGGGATCCAAATGCATTGGCAGGGGCAGCACCCCACGCAGGAGCTGACCCAGTGGATCCAATCCTTGATCCAGCCAGGCTTGACCACCACGCTGGGGGTTCTCCCCAATACAGAGCTGATCTCTTCCGAAACCCTCACCTACTTGGCGGCTCTTCAGCGCTGGCCGGTCACGTTCCGCGCTGCTGGGCAAACCCCCTGGCCGGAGCTGGAGCTATCCTTGCTGGATGGGTTTGTGGATGCCGAAGGGGAACAGGGAATTATCGGCCCCTATGGCCCGACTAAGGAGCAGATCCGGCAGCACCTGCGCAGCAGCCCAGACTGGCGACAAGATCCGGCGGTGGAGTTGCCTACCTTGGGTCGGCTGCACACCTACTTCCCTCGCATGCCAAGAGTGACGGTGCAGAAGTGGCCTCTGGAAGCTGGGGAGGTGGAGCTGGTGGAGGTTGAGACGCTGTCGGAGCTGGGGATCCCCGCCTGGAAGTTGCGCTGGCAAGGCCCAGCTCAGAACTTGGCCCAGACGCTGGTTTGGGCGCGGCTGGAAGATGGGCAAGGACGGGTTTTGGAGAAGCGGGCCTGGGTGCTGGGGCAGAATCGCCTGCAGCTCAACTCAACAGGCGGCTGGCTGGTGGAAGAGATCTTGACGCTGCCCACAACCGACTTCCCAAGAGGTGGCCTTCTCCACCTGGAATGGCAGTTGCCCAAAGGGACCCGCCATTCCCTACGCCAACCCTGGAGAGGATCCCTGTCGAGCTTCCCGAAGGAGGGATCCCCCCTTGTAACGGATCCCTTACTTCCTCTCCGCAGGGCGGCCAGAGCTGCCGCTGTTGGGGATCTGCAGGCCCTCTCCCTTTACCTCAATGCCTGGACAACCCTGCAATACCCGACTTTTTTGACGGATCCAGATCGCATCCTGGTACGGCAACTGCTGGAGGGGGAACGGCAACAGGCTGCTGCCCAAGGCCAACCGAGCCAGCAAATCCAAAGCCACTACCAACTGGGCTTGCTGTTGGCGGCGCTGTTACAATCAGAAGCAGCTCAGTTGCATTTTCAACAGATCGTCGAGCTGGATCCGGAAGACGAGTGGGCGCGGGCTTACCTGGGGTTTTTGCGAGTATTGTTCACTCACGACTTTGAGGGGATCCGGGGGTTGCGACAAGAGCTCTCGGCTGTGCTTCAGCCTCTTTGCCGGAAAGCGGATTTGGATTGGGATTTGAATTGGATTTGTGCTGCTCTTTAGCCACAAAGTCCAGCTCCATTTGCGAAACCTGGGAAAGAAGAAAGTCGGCAAAAGCTTTGGCCACCACCGAAAGACGCTTAGAGCGCAAATAGACCAAATACCAGAACCCCCGAATGGGAAACTCTTCCACATCCAAAATAGCCAGATGATGCTGCCACCCCCCCAAGGCCAACACATGCTGAGACAAAACCGAAATGCCCAATCCACCCAAAATCCCTTGGCGGATAGCTTCGCTGCTGCCTATCTCCATGCGAATGTTGAGCTTTAGGTTATGCTTCTCAAAAAGCCGCTCTACAGCCATGCGGGTGCCGGAGCCGGGTTCACGGGCTAAAAAAGGTTCTTGGGCAATGCGCGCCAGAGGGATCCCCTTTTGGCCCACCAGGGGATGATGAATAGAGGCCATCACCACCAAAGGATTTTCCAGAAAAGGTTGTGCCACCACGTCCAGATCTTCTGGCGGCATCCCCATCACGTAGAGATCGTCCATGTTGTTGCTCATCCGCTCCAAAACCTGCTGGCGGTTGAGCACCTTAAGAGCTACGTCAATGCCGGGATACTGCTGACAAAATGGCCCCAGCAGACGGGGTATAAAGTATTTGGCAGTGGTGACCACTCCAATGCTCAGCCGTCCCTGCTTTAGCCCCTTCAGGTCGGCAAGGGTCATCTCGAATTGATTCAATTGTTCAAAAATCTTCTCGCAGGTTTGGTGTAAAGCTTGCCCTGCTTCGGTGAGATACAGCCGCTTGCCCACCTGTTCAAACAACGGTAACCCCACGGCTTTGCTCAATTGCTTGATCTGCATGGAAATCGTGGGTTGGGTCAGGTAGAGCTCTTCGGCAGCGCGGGTAAAGCTCAGGTGGCGGGCGGCAACCTCGAAGATTTGCAGTTGATGCAGGGTAATGGCCTTCATGGACAATCAAGAAAAGCTAAAGGTTTACTACTAAATCATAAGCGCTAATCTATGCCTTTTGGCGAGATCCCTAGGAGAACCTGGCTAACGGTCACAGTGGCGAAAGGGGCAAAACCGAAGAGCAAACCCCTGCCACTCGGACTTAAGGTAGAGATCGACCAAGGGATTGCGCCGGTGTGGGCACAGGCGGCTGTTTTTTTCCAATAGCCGCTCTCTGGGCAGGAGAAGAGTACGATCGCAGACATTCTCGTGGAGGTTGAGGGTGCTAAGACTGCCAAAAAACAAAGGGAGCCGCTGGCTTGCGGGTGTGCTGGGCGCGCTGATGTTGCTGGGATCCGGAATCACGGCCCAGGCTCAGTTCTTGTGGCCCGGCCATTCCCTTTTCCCCAGCTCTGGTTCCGTAGACAGTGCGGAACAGAGGGGATCCCACTTGGCTGCTCGGCTCGACGCCTACTGCCGACAGCCGCCCGAGGAGGTAGCGCGCAAGGCTCAACTGCGCCAGCAGGCTGCCCAGTCGAATGCTGCTTGGGCCGAGTACACCCAAGTTTTGGCCGAACATGGCGCTGCCTTGATCGCCTGCCGCAGCCAACGCTGGCCCCAGATCCAGGCCATCTGGGTACGTCTGCATCCCTGTGATGCCAATCCGGGCGTGTTGGATCAGGTGTTCGACCAAGTGGTAAACCTGGGCTACAACCGCGTCTTTATCGAGACCTTTTACGATGGCCGCTCTATTTTGCCGGATGGCGCAGGGGGGATCTGGCCCAGCTTACAGCCCAACGCCGACTTGTTGGATCTGGCTCTGAAGGCGGCACGACGCCGCGGCTTATCTGCCTATGCCTGGGTGTTTTCCCTCAATTTCGGTTACAGCTACGGACAACGGCCCGATCGACAGGTGGCCCTGGCCCGCAACGGTCGCGGCATCACCACCGTCTTGGATCCCGCTACAGCCCTTTCGGAAGACCTGGGCAGTCCTGGCGAGGTATTTGTGGATCCCTTTCATCCCTTGGCACGGCGGGATTTTGCCGAGTTAGTCCGCCGCATCCTACAGCGACAGCCGGATGGGATCCTTTTCGACTACATTCGCTATCCGCGTGGCTCAGGGGGATCCAGCGTGGCAGCCACCGTCCGAGACTTGTGGATTCATGGAGAGGCCGCCCGGAAAGCTTACCTCAATTTGGCAGAAAACCCGGCGGGTCGGGCATTGCTGGAGCGCTACCTAAGCCAGGGCTACATTGCAGTGGCAGATGTTCTCCATCTGGATGCCACCTATGCCGAAGAGCCCAGGTGGCGGCAGCCAGGGGATCCCTGGCCCAGCCCGACCGAGAAATGGGCGCTTTCCCCAGAGTTACTGGACTGGGCTGCCCAAGACATGGCCAGCAGGAATTGGCAGGGGGATCAGCTTTCCTCTGCAAAAGATTTACCAGAGAGTCTGGAGAAACCGGCGGATTCCAGTTCTGAGGCAGCAGCACCAACTCCTGCCCCTTCCCCCACCCCCAGCGCCGCCGTTCGCCAAGAACGTTGGCAGCAGCAGCTTTGGCAGCTGAGCGTCGAGTTTGCCCGCTACGGCGTTCTCGATTATCTACAGCAGGCCGCCCAACCCGCCCAGAGGCTGGGGATCCCGGTGGGGGCTGTCTTCTTCCCAGAAGGCAACCAAGCAGTAGGAGAAGGATTCGACGCTCGTCTGCAACCCTGGGACCGCTTTGATCCGGGTATGGAATGGCACCCAATGGCCTATGCCAAGTGCGAGGATAGCTCCTGTGTGGCGCAGCAGGTGGAGCAGGTTTTGGCCGTAGCTTCTCCCCAAACCTTCGTTTGTCCGGCCATCGCCGGCCTATGGGGACAGTCGCAACGACAGCGCCCCAGCCTAGAAGTGCAAATGGCAGAGCTGGCCCGCCGCTTCCCGCAGTTGCCCTGTGTGAGTCACTTCGCCCTCTCCTGGATCGAGCCGGAGCTGGAGCGCAGCCGTCGCACCTGTCAACTCTAACGCCCATCCCAATCTAAAAGTTAGGAATTCTGAACTTATGAGCCCTGAGCAATTTGATCTGATTAACCGCCTGTTTCAACTGACCTTTCAGATCGGGGATCGCTTGGGCTGTGAATCCTCAGATCCTGCTCAATTGTTGCTGACCAACCGGCCCAGCCTGGAATCCAGTTGCACATTCTTTCCTTCCGATTTCACCTACGAAGCCTTGGATCCCCAAGTGTGGGCCGACTACATGGCGGAAGTTCCGGCCTTAGCGCAGATGGCGAATATTTTGCAACCTTATCCTTTCACCTGTGGCATTTATCGCCAAGACGAGGTTTCGTGGTGGATTTGCGCCTTTTGGGCAGCCCAAGAGGACTTGGGAACCAACTTGCTCTTGCGCGCCCACAGAGTCGAAACTTAGGCGCTTGAGCCCTATCTCCTCTCCCTCATCGAGACGGGGATCGGCGTTACCGGAATCAAAGGGGCTGATAGCAGTCGTGGTTTTTATTACCAT
>NZ_JANSIO010000193.1:0-6073 GCF_047462195.1 Synechococcus sp. R3-13
AAGCTCCCGCCTTTAGGCGGGGGTAGTTTACCTTCGTCTTCAGCTCCCCGGCTTGAACAGGCCAATGGCCGTGACCTGGTTGGATCCCACCTCAAAGGCAAAGGCCAGGCCCAGAGCATCGTAGTTGACGTAGTAGCGGTCGTCGCGCAGATACTCTCGGCTCCCCTTGGGATAGGGCACCACCTCGTTGTAGCCGTTCTCGCCGGGCCCACCGTAAACGGCGATCACTTCTGAGTAGGTGGAACCAATGCGGATCCCTTCACCGGTCATGGCTTCCGGGTGGGTTGTGTAGATGCGGTTGGCGAAAAAGCTATCCACAATGCCCGGATGACGGTAGGTGAAGAGGATGTAGTCCTGCAGGTAAAAGATCTTCAGGTCGCTGTTGGGCTGAAACACATTAGCTCCGGAGGCTGCTGGGATCTGATCGACATTGCCCAGCAGGTGGGTATCGACGTTGCGGGTATCCATGCCCAGCTCAAAGCGACCGACTCGGCCCTCTTGCACCAGCACGGTAGGCCGTGGGGGCAGGGTGGGTCGCCGTGGGGGCAAGGCCAGCGCTTGCAGGCCGGCATTCAGCCAAGCATTGTCATCTCCTTCCACCGTCTGCAAAGGCACTAAACCTCGCTCCAAAGAGCGACCATCTCCTGTCTTCCAGGTGGCCACGGCCAGTTCCACCGCCGCGCCGGAGGGGAGAGCAAAGAAGCGGGTTTGTCGCTCGCTGCCTTGGGTGGGCTGTCCCAAGATAAGGGTGCTACCGCTGGATCCCAACTGGGCAGCCAAGAGGGTGGCCCCCTGGCGGGTGTTACTATCCACGAGAACGGCCAACGGGATCCCGGCGGCAATGGGCAGATTTTCGCTGTTCCAGAGGGTGGGCTGCCCGAATCGGTCTTCGGTAATCAGCAGCGGCTGGACGGAGCGGGGCAAAAACAGGCGCGCCACATCTGCTACCACTTGGGGGTCGTAGCCCACCGAGCCGCGCAGGTCGAGGACAATGCCCTGGCTGTAGTCTTGGGTGTAGAGGGTTTGGCGGATTTGCTGAGCTGTGGCCGGGGTGAGATCCGGCACTGCCAAATAAACCTGGCGCGGGCCGATCCCGCGGGCTTGTAGGGGAGAACGAGGACGGTTGAGCAAGTCCTTAAAAGCTTGCGGATCCCAGAAACGATCGGCGGGATCCCCATACTCCCGCAGGATCTCTTGAATGAACTCGTACTCCACCTCAATAGAGGGGCGGGGATCCCCGTAGCTTCGGGCCAACAGGCGGGTGTAGAGGTCGTTGTAACTAACCGCAGCAGCTTGGTTGCCTGCACCCAAGGACTCGTTGATGAACAATTCCACCAGATGGCGGAGATCCAGCCCGACCGGCTCACGGGGAGGCGAAGGGGCTGCCGGGATCCCTGGATCGGGAAACGAACCTTGGGGATCCGAGGGCATGATGGGCACAGGAGGCAAGGCCGATTGGCCCACAGCGCTGCCGGGCCAGATCCCCGCGATCAGGGTGAGGATCCCCCAAGCCCCAATTGCGCGCGCAAATCCTTTCATGGTAGCCTGCCCTCTTGCAGATGTTGCGAATAGGATAAACCCTAAACGCTCCCCTCTGCCACTGTAGGCAGTGTTAGGTATCCGCTTTTTGCATTTTAGAACACTAGGGGTGACTGTCGCGCCCCCCTTCTTTGGAATGTTCCCAGCCGGGATCCGGAAAACCGCCCCACCACAGCCTACTCTTACTTGCCTTTTTTGCCCTTTTTGCTTGGCTTAGGCTTTTCTGCTGCTGGGGTCTCTGCAGTGGTTTCTTCTGCCTTCTCCTCAACCGGGATCGTTGCCTTTGGTTCTGAATCTGCCGCAGAATCTGAGAGGGTTTCCGCAGGGGATACTTCTACAGCCTCTTCTGGGGCCGGTTCGGCTTCCGCAGCTGCAGCTTCTCCATCCGTTTCCGCCCCCGTAGCCGTCTCTGATGAGGATTCAATTGCCTCAGGGATCCCAGATACCTCTGCTTCTGGCTCATCGGCCTCAAACTCGGCCTCTGGCACTTCAACCTTCTCCTCCGAGCCTGCCAAAGAAGTGGGCGCCTGGGTTGGATTCCCCTCGCTATCGACCCAGTTGACCGTGGTCTGAGACTTCAGCCAAGCCATCACCTTGTTGGTCAGCAAGCTTTCATAGACGGCTTGGCGTACTCGGCGTACTCGTTCCCGATCCAGCTTTTGGCCTTGCTGGGCATAGGCCGCCATCACCTCTTCCACCTCCACGTCCAACTCCGTGGAACCTACGGCAATTTGCTCTTGCCGAACGATGGCACTCAGGGCCAAGGTGCGCCGCAGCCGGTTGATGGCTTCGGGTCGGTGGCGCTCCATCAACTGGTTGAGGGTTTCAGGCGGCAGTTGGGACAGGAGCTTGCGGATCTCGCCTGGCGTGACCCCTTGCTGCTGTTGCAGCGAGTGAAGGCTTTGGGATAGCAGTTGCGTCATTTCCTGCTCGACTAGGGTCTCGGGCAGATCCACCTCGGTGGTTTCCAGGATGGCGTTGAGGATGGCGGTTTCGAGGTTCTCCTCAGATTGTGTCAGGGCATCCTGTTCAAGGCGCTTTTGCAAGTGCTCCCGCAGTTCGGCTACCGTTTGGAAGCTGCTGATCTCTTGCACAAAGGCATCATCCAATTCGGGCAGCTCTTTGGCCTTGATCTCCCTCAGGCAGACAGTGAAGGTAACCGTTTTCCCGGCCAACTCTTTTCTGAAGTAGTCGTCGGGGAAGGTGGCTGCGATCTCCTTGGTTTCGTCGAGCTGCATGCCCACGATGCCCGCCACAAAACCGGGGATGAAGTTGTCTTCCTTGAGTTCCAGCTGGAAGTCCTGGGTGGTCATCTCGTCGAGGGGATTGCCTTCTGCATCGCGGGCTGCAAAATCGATCACCACCACATCCCCCAACTGAGCAGACCGATCTTCTACCGGCAAGAGGGTGGCCCGCTGATCCCGCCATCGGTCGATGAGCTGGTCAATTTGCTCAGGCTTGACGTCAACGCGGGTTGCCGTGACGGTCAGCCCTTTGTATTGGCCAACGCGAGCTTCAGGGTACACCTCAACGTATCCCGAGAAGCTGAAGTCTGCCTCGGGGTTGAACTGAGCCAAGAGCTGACCCACCTCATCATCCAGCTCGAACCGGCTAATGGGAGTGAGCCGAGCTTCCTTGAAAGCCTGTTGAATGGCCTCGCTGATCAGGTCATCCACAGCACTGGCCATGATGCGCTCGCGGCCCACCTGCCGCACAACGAGGTTGCGGGGGGCCTTGCCCTTGCGGAATCCCGGAATTTGGATATTCTGCTCCAGTTGACGCAAGGTTTTTTCGTAGGAGCGCTTCACCCGGTCGGCTTCTACCACGATTTTGAGACCGACCCGGCTGCCAGGGCGTTTTTCTTGGATAACCTGCATAGGAAGTATGAGCTAGGGAGAGGGGCAAGTAGAAGCTCAATTCTACCTCAACGGCCTGTGGGTCAACCTGGAGATTCTAGGCAGGGGATCCCTCGGTGGCCACTTCTTTCACATCCTGGATGTCCTCTTGGGGTTCGGCACGCTTGCTGGGAGGCAGTTGCTTCACTTTGGCTTCCAGCTCCACCACCATTTCCTTGAGTTCGGTGATGGTGACCTCCTTCTCCTGCAGTTGCCGATTTTTTTCCCGGGCTTCGATGCTGAACTGTACGCGCATCCAGAGGCTATACAGCCAGGCGAGGGCGGCCCCAATCCCGGCAGATGCCAGAAGTTCCATCACCAGAGGGCTTTCAACGCTGACGCCGGGGGCAAAAGTAACCGTGACCGGGGTGGCGTTTTGCATGGCAAAGAGGGCAATGGCCAGGAGGGCTGAAAACAAGATCAGGTAGTTGAACAGTCGCATCGTTTTTCTCCTCGAAGGGATCCACTACGGCTTGCCAGCACCAGAATACCCATAAACTCGGGCCGGTTTTTGAGAAAAATTCCCTCAGAAAAACCAGCCATAACTGTGTAAGCCTTTGCCCAGAAAGTTGACCCCCAGGTAACATACCCAAACCACTCCAAAACCCAAGCTGGCCAAGAGGGCGGGGCGTCTGCCTTGCCAGCCTTTGGTGATGCGGGCGTGCAAATAGGCGGCAAAGACCAACCAGGTAATCAAGGCCCAGGTTTCTTTCGGATCCCAGCTCCAGTAGGTACCCCAGGCTTCGTTGGCCCAAACGGCGCCGGCGATAATGCCGATGGTCAACAGGGGAAAGCCCAGCCCGATGAGCCGGTAGCTGGTGTTGTCCAAGATTTCTGCCAGGCTCAGCCGTTGCCAGGGGATCCCTTCTGGGGCCGGTTGGGGAGGGAGCTCAGCCGACGAGGGGGCAGGGCGGGGGGAGCGGAGGCCGGCATAGGCCAGTTCTGAAGCCGGGGAAGGCAGGGTGGCTTCCGCCCATTCGGGATGGGTTTGGGGTTGGGGAGGGCGAAATTGCAGGCCGAGGGAGTTGCCCTTGAGATGGACATCCTGACCGCGAGTGACGATGAGAAAGCTGATGGAGAGAAGGGATCCCACCAGCAGCGCCGCGTAGGCCAGCAACATCACAGTCACGTGCATCATCAGCCAGTTGGATTGCAAAGCCGGCACGAGGGGCTGGGCTACCTGCATATCTTCCGGCAGCACCAAGGCAGCAAAGGCTACGATCCCGGTTACAACTGGGGCAGTCATGACCCCCACCCAGCGGCTGCGGCTCCAGTGGAGGGCCAGCAGGTGCAAAGCGGTGATCCCCCAGGCCAGGAAAAACAAAGACTCGTACAGATTACTCAAGGGGAAGTAGCCTGCATCGATCCAGCGGGCCGTCAACAGGGCGGCCATCGTCAAGTTTGCCCCGATCATCCCCGCTAGGCCCAATTCGGCCAAAAGCTGCACCTGGGGAAAAGCTGCCCCACCCCAGTAGAACAGCATGGCCCCCAGAGAAATGGCAAACGCCACGTTGTTGAGCAGAGCTTGCCACTGGGCCAGATCCATGCCCGCAAGAGCTGTTATCGCCAACAGAGCCATACACGACCTCAAAAGTGTCTCCGACCCGGCTTGAGCCAGGCCAGTTGATCCCATTCTAGGGCGGGGGAAGGGATCTTCCCCAAAGGACACATGCTGGTAATGTGGGGATGGCTTGTCTGCGGCTCGGCAGGATACAAAGAGCATTGGGATGTAAGGCTCATGCAAGAACACGCGGGAAATGCCAGGTTGAGAAGGTGGGGGTTGTTGAGATGGTGGATCTGTCTATTGACCGCCCTCGTTTTGGCCTCTTGTGGGGGATCCCCGCCTAAACCCCCGCAGGAACAGCTTCCCCAGCTAGAGCGCGTGCCGGTTCCCCCGGAGATTGCCAAGCTGGATGCCCATTTGCAGTATTGTCGCCCGCAAGTTCAGATCCTCAGCCCCAAGCCAGGTGAGGTGTTGCCAGAGCGGCAGGTAACCGTTCGCTTCGCGGTGCAAGGGTATCCACTTTTCAAAGATCCGCAATTGGGCCTTGGCCCTCATCTGCACGTGGTGCTGGACAACCGTCCCTACATCGCCCATTACGATGCCGATGCTCCCCTCGTTTTCAAGGATTTGGAGCCGGGATCCCATACTCTGCGGGTGTTTGCCGGCAAACCCTGGCACGAGAGCTTCAAAAACTCTGAAGCCTATGCCCAGGTCAGCTTTCACGTGTTAGCTCCCACCCCTGAGTACGTACCACAGCCGCAACTGCCCCTGCTCACCTACAACCGCCCCACAGGCAGCTACGGGGCCGAGCCAATCTTGGTGGATTTCTGGCTGGCCAATGCCCCAGTGCGGGAGAGCCTGTTGAGTGACTTGCCACGGGACTGGCGGATCCGCTACACCCTCAACGGCCAATCTGGCCTGCTGGATCGCTGGGAGTCTTTTTATCTGAAGGGCTTCAGGCCCGGTCGCAATGTGATGGTGCTGGAACTGGTGGACAGCAAAGGGGATCCCATCCGCAATGTGTTCAACAGCGCCGCCCGCGAGATCACCTACACCCCTGGCGGCCAAGACACCCTCTCCAAGCTGGTTCGGGGGGAGCTAAAAGCCGAAGAGGCCCTGGCCATCGTCCAGCCCC
>NZ_JANSIO010000194.1:0-6526 GCF_047462195.1 Synechococcus sp. R3-13
GGGCAGTGGTCTTTGCCGACTACGGCACCGATTTGGGCAGTGGAGCTGCGGTGGCCGGCAATCCTGCCCTGGTGCGCAACAAGCCGGGCAGTGGTTTGGGGCTGGGGGTCGGCATTCGCATCCAATCTCCCTTGGGGCCGCTGCGCATCGACTATGCGGTTGGGCAAGGTGGCGCTGGCCAAGGCCAACTGCATTTCGGCATTGGCGAGAAGTTCTGACTTGGCCGTGGATTTCCCTGCCGGCTTGCTATCTTGGGAGCAGGTGCTCGTCAGTGGAAGCAACCCATGAAACAGCAACTTGGCCAATCGTTCCGCGGCGGATCCCTGGCGCTCCTGCTGGGCCTCAGCTTAGCCCTAGCAGGGTGTGGGCAACTGGCGCGGCTGGGCATCGGCACAACCCCCATCGCCCAGATCGAACAAAATCCCTCTCGCTACACCGATGTGTATATCCGCGGTCGCGTGGTCAACCAGATAGGGGTGTTCGGCCAGGGCGTGTATGAGATCCAAGACAACAGCGGCTCCCTCTGGGTCATCACCGGCAAGGGGCTGCCGGCCATGAACAGCACAGTGACCGTGCGCGGCAAGGCCCAAGAGGGGATTGTGGTGGGGGGACGCAGCTTCGGGGTCTCGTTGGTGGAAGCAGAGCGCTTCTAGCCTGCCCCCAAAGCCAACATGGAAACGCGGCCTGCCAAGGTTTTGGCAATCTGCTTCAAGGCCCGGGCTGAAGCCGACTCAGGTTGGCCGATGACAATAGGCGTACCCATATCTCCCCCTTGGCGCAGGGCGATTTCCAGCGGGATCCGCCCCAGCAGCGGGACACCAAGCTCGCGGGCCGTGGTCTCTCCCCCTTCTGAGCCGAAAATATCGTACTGGCGATCCGGCAGGTCGGGCGGGATGAAGTAGCTCATGTTTTCCACAATGCCCAGGATGGGCACCCCCAACTGCCGAAACATGTTCAAGCCCTTGCGGCTGTCCAGCAGGGCCACCGATTGGGGCGTGGTGACGATCACAGCTCCTGCCAGCGGCACTGCCTGAACCAGGGTCAACTGAGCATCGCCGGTGCCGGGGGGCATATCCACAACCAAGTAGTCCAACTCTCCCCACTGCACCTGATAGAGAAATTGCCGGATCACCCCGTTTAACATTGGCCCCCGCCAGATCACCGGCTGATCCCGTCCCACCAAGAGGCCCATCGACACCATCTTGACGCCGTAATTTTCCAAGGGGAAGATGTCTTCGCCGCCATCTTCCCGTTTTTGCACAACCAGAGACCGATCCTGCAGGCCCAACATCAGCGGCACATTGGGGCCGTAAATGTCGGCATCCAGTAGCCCCACCCGGGCCCCGCTTTGGGCCAGCGCCACCGCCACATTCACCGACACCGAGGTTTTGCCCACGCCCCCCTTGCCGCTGGAAATGGCGATGATGTTGCGCACACCGGGGATGGACTGGCGATTCGGCAGGGAAGGGGAACGGGGGGTTTCTGCCGTTACCGTAACATCAATGGCTTCGATGGGGGCCAGCTGGCGGATGGCAGCTTTGCACTCCTCGACAATGAATTCTCGCAAAGGGCAGGCCGGCGTGGTCAGCACCAGGGTAAAGGCCACTCGCCCAGGCTCGACGCGAATATCCCGGATCATGTTCAGTTCCACCAGGCTGCGGCGCAGCTCCGGATCTTGAACAGGGCGCAACGCCTCAAGGATGGCGGCAGCATCAAGGGTGGAGGTTGTCATGGAATCCAAAGGCCCAGTGGGTCAGTCCATATTTCACTCTAGTCGGTTTTTCTGCTGGGTTCTCGTCGGCAGGGAAGGACAGCTCCAAAACTGGCTGCCGCTCTAGCTCTGCCGAAACAAGCTGACTTAGGCTATCGGGGTCGGAAGGCGACACTCTTGAACGGGTGAGTGAAGGAGAACGATCGTGCAAGCACTGGTCATGGGAGTTGGTTTGTGGTTAGGGCTGACGTTCTTGGCGCAGTTGATCCCTCTGCTGGAAAAGAGTGGATCCCGTCGCTTCTCAATCCGGGACGAGCGCCGGGCCATGCCAACTCTCTTTTCTGACTCGGCCTGGGATCCCTTCTGCCGTTACTTTTCTCGGTCACCCTACCTGCCTTGTGCGGTGAGTCCTCTGGGCCCCTGCCGCTGCCCCCACCACGCTGCGCGTCCAAAAGATGCTGCCTGGGCGTTCTGTCCACAACAAGAATAAACTGTGGTCTGTTCTCGTGCCGGTATCTCAGGAAATTCAAGGAATTGGTTGTGAAGCCAGGCAAAAGTATGGAAATCCGTCCTGCCACCGCCTTAGATGTGCCCGTTTTGTTTGACCTCATCTGCGCCTTGGCCGAGTACGAGAAGCTGAGCCACCTGGTAACGGGATCCGCTGATCTGTTGCGCCACTATTTGTTTGGCCCAGAGGCTTTGGCCTCGGCGTTGTTGGCAGAAGTGGAGGGGCAAGCGGTGGGATTTGCCCTCTACTTCCGCAATTTTTCCACGTTCCTGACCCGACCGGGGATTTACCTTGAGGATCTGTTCGTGTTGCCGGAGTTTCGCGGCAGAGGCATTGGCAAAGCGCTCTTGGCGCGGGTGGCTCAGGAGGCGGTGGCCAAAGGATATGGGCGGCTGGAGTGGATGGTTTTGGATTGGAATCAGCCGGCGATAGAGTTCTATCGACGCATGGGTGCCCAGCAACATCCCGAATGGATTCTCAACCGCGTGGTGGGTGCTGATTTGGAGGCTCTGGCTCGGCTGGCTGAGGATCCCCATCGAGCTTGAGTGTGCCTTCTGTGGGGTAGTCGGCGCGGAAATTTTCTCAGAGCGGGAGAGGGAAGTGAAAACCCGCCGGCTGTCTCACCGCAATTGGGAATGGCCGACGACCAGCCGGAAATCTGGGGGCCGAGACCTCTTGTATACTTCTCTTGCGGCTGAGCTGAGCTCGAGGCCAAGCATGATCCCACCGCAAACTGCTATTCCCCAAGGGGCTGAGATCCTCTGCATCGGCACAGAATTGCTTTTGGGAGAGATCACCAATACCAATGCCCAGTACTTGGCAGCCGAGCTGGCGCAACTGGGGATCCCCCACTATTACCAAACGGTGGTGGGGGATAACGAGGCCCGCATTCACCACGCGCTGGAGGTGGCCTGTGGTCGTTCCAGCTTGATTCTGATCACCGGGGGTTTGGGGCCGACGCCGGACGATCTCACCCATGAGGCGCTGGCTTCCTTTTTTGGGGCGGAGATGGTGGAGCACCCCCAAGTGTGGGAAGAGATCCTGCAAAAGTACGGGCAGCGGGGCCTTGTGCCCTCGCCGAGCAATCGCAAGCAGGCTTTTCTGCCCCGGGGAGCGAGGGTGTTGCCCAACCCGCTTGGCAGCGCCTGTGGCCTCATCTGGCAGCCCCGGCCCGACCTGCACATTCTCACCTTCCCTGGGGTGCCGCGGGAGATGCAACACATGTGGCGGGAGACCGCCGTGCCTTATCTGCGCTCCATCGGCTGGGGAAAAGAGGTGTTCTACAGCCGGGTACTGCGCTATTGGGGCATTCCCGAATCGACGCTGGCCGAACGGCTGGGATCCCTGTTGGCGGGGGAAAACCCTACGGTGGCTCCCTACGCCAGCCAGGGGGAGGTACGCCTGCGGGTTACCGGACGTGCTCCCAGTCGTGAAGAGGCCCAAGCCTTGATCGCCCCGGTGGTGGAGCAGATTTTACAGATTTCTGGAGAAGACTACTTCGGCAGCGATGACGCCACCTTGGCCGGTGTGGTGGGGGAGCTGTTGCTGCAACGGGGTCAAACTCTGGCGGTGGCAGAATCCTGCACCGGCGGGCTGCTGGGGCAGTTGGTGACCGGGATCCCGGGCAGCTCCCGCTATTTTGTGGGGGGGATCGTGGCCTACGACAACCGCATCAAGGAGCAGCTTTTACAGGTGAATCCGGAAACCCTGCGACAGCACGGGGCCGTGAGCGAGGCGGTGGCCGCCCAAATGGCGCTGGGGGCCAAGCAAGTCCTGGGCTCCAACTGGGCCTTGAGCATCACCGGCATTGCCGGGCCAGAGGGAGGCACCGCCACCAAGCCAGTCGGTCTTGTGTATCTGGGTTTGGCGGATCCGCAAGGGAAGGTGGAAGTACACGAGTACCGGTTTGGCAGCCTGCGCGGCAGAGAGGGGGTGCGTTGGTGGAGCGCCCAGACGGCTCTGGATCGCTTGCGGCGGCGCTTGCTCTGCTACCCCCTTTAGGGGGGATCCAGTCTCTCGGGGTTGGATCCCTGAGTAAGCTAGGGGAGCAGATGGATCCAACCGATCTCCAGAAGCAGACCCTACCAGGCAAGGAGCAAGCCGATGATCCCCGATGCCGTCCAGGCGGGCAAGGAAGCCCTGCGGCAGGGCCGCCTTCAAGAGGCCATCCAACTTTTTGAAGGCTACCTGTCCCAATCCCGTCAGCAGGACAAAGCATTAGGGATCCCGGCAGACTCATCTGACGGCGAAGCCCTGGAAGCCCAAATGAACCTGGTGCGGGCCTACCACCAGTTGGGCCAGACGGAGAAGGCACGGTCCCTCTGCCTAGAGCTGCTGCAACACCCCAACCCCCAGGCGCAAGGCTGGGCCAAGAAGATCTTGCTTCGCCTGCCCACTGCAACAGAGTCCCTGGCTGCTCCGTCCGCCAAACCTGTCGAACCGCGTTCTGCTCCCCCAGAGGAGCCGTCTCCTGGAGCGGGATCCCTGTCCACCCGTCAACGGGCCGCCCAACTGGGTATGAAGATCCCCCTGCCGGAGCGGGCCGGCCCCCTGCATTGGGCCAAGTGGGGATCCCTGGGGGTGGGCATTGTCTTCCTTTGGTGGCTGAGCTTTGTGTTGGTAGGCAGCCATCTGGATTTTGGCCGGCTGAGTTTTCCGCGGCAGCTTTGGTTCTTGCAGGGGTTGCTGCCCTGGCTGCGCAATGGCCTGCGGTGGTTGGTGGCCGGCAGCCTGGCGGTCAACTTTGGAGTAGGCCTTCTCTTTTTTGCCCCCTGGCTGATGGATCAGCTCCACCAACGGCTGCACAAGTTGCGTTGGGCCAGGCTTGGCGAAATCGAACGCCACAGCCCCGAAACGGCGCGCCTGCTGCAGCGCATCTGTGCCCAAAACCAGCTAAAACAGCCCCGACTGGGGGTGATCCCGGATGCTGGGCCGCTGGCCTTTGTTTACGGCACTTTTTCTGATGGCTGCCGCATTGTGGTCACCCAAGCCCTGTTGCAGCAGCTTTCTGAGGATGAGATTGCCGCCGTCTACGCCCAGGCCCTGGGGCGAATTGTTAATGGAGATATCCTGGTCATGACCCTGCTGGGATCCCCGATTCAACTGGTTTACCTGGCCTTGGAGCAGGTGAGCAAGCTGGGGGAGGGGCGCGGCCAAAGTCGGCGGCGGGATCTGATCGGGCATGTGGCCCCTCTGCTCTACCTCATCTACACGGTGCTTTCCTATCCCCTGTTTTTCCTCTCCCGCCTGGGCACCTACCATGCCGACCATTTTGCCGTACAGGCAACCGGCAACCCGAACGGGCTGATCGCTGCTCTGCTCAAATCGGCTGCCGGCTTACAAGAGGCCCACAAAAACGACCGCCGACCTTCCTCGCTGTTGCACTGCACCCGCCTGTTCAGCTTTTTGGACTTCAAAACCATCGCCGCTGCCAGTGCTGCCGCCCGCCTCCAGGATCCCTCCCAAGCTGGCCAAGTCTTTCTTTGGGATCAAATCAACCCTTGGGCCCGCTGGATGCAGGTCAATTCCAGCCATCCGCTGCCGGGGCACCGCTTCAAGGTCTTGGCGGGATATGGAGAGCGGCTGCGCCTCCTGCCGGAGCTGAGCCTGGGATCCGGGTCCAAATTGGATGTGGCCCGCCTGCAAAGCCGGTTTTGGCTGGATCTGGCCATCTACGCAGCCGAAGTGGTCGGGATCCTCATTGGCTGGCTGGTGGGGCTGATCCTCTACCTGCTGCTGCAAAACCGTCTCGATCCCAAGGTGATCGCGGCAGCAGCGGTGGTGGGCTACGGGATGGGCCTGTGGGCCAAAGCGGGATTGATGTACGGGGGATCCCTGCCGGCAAGGCCGACGGATGTGCTCAGCTTGCTGGCGGATCCCGACGCGGATCCCCGCCGCGGACAATGGGTAGAGCTGGAGGGGGAGTTGGTGGGACTGGGCCCCTCCGGCTATCAACTGGGGGCAGAGCTGAAGCTGCAAGAGGCCACAGGGCTGATCCCGGTGCGCTTTACTTCCCCTTTGGGGCCGGTGGGCAATGTCTTTTCCGGCCTGAAGCGGATCCGCGCCCTGGTGGGCCGGCGCGTCAAAGTGGTGGGCTGGTTCCGCCGCGGCAATACTGCTTGGGTGGATCTGGCCTACGTCCAGGTGGGATCCAATAAGCTGCACAGCCGACCGCGCCTTTGGCTGGTTGTGTTCGGCTTGGGAGTCATCCTGCTGGGGATTTGGGGGGCGTTCTATTTCCCCAACTTGGCCTCTTACCTGCGGCGGTGGTGAGCCAGGCTGATACATTTACGCTGAACACTGCTGAA
>NZ_JANSIO010000195.1:0-7564 GCF_047462195.1 Synechococcus sp. R3-13
CATTCCTCCCGACCCTCGCCCTGTGGGCAGAGAGCGGGGCTCCTGCGGTTTCTAGCTGACGGGCCAGCCAGGCGGTCAACTCTTCCGAGCTGCTGAAGTCCAACAGAGCTTCCCCCAGCGCCTCCAGTTGTGACGTTGACAAAGCCCAAATCTTATTCTCAAGGGCCGGGTCAAGGGATCCCAACTTCCGCCTGAGCAGCCGCAAAACCAGCGTTGCTTCCCCGTGTTGCAATCCCTGTTGTAATCCTTGTTGTAGCCCTTGTTGCAGGCCCAGTTGTAGTCCTTCTCTGCGTCCTTCTTTGCGCCCTTCTTCCAGCCCCTCTCGCAGAGCTTCTGCCCGCCACTCTTGGTAGATCACCGATTCCCTCATATCCAAAGACCTCATGATTTGTCGAATCAAACCCCAATCCAATGCTAGTCCTGCCAAGACGGCTGTTGCGGCTGCCAATTCCCTTCTCTCACTGGGGTCTGCCAAGCTCTCTAGCTCACTGACCACCTCTCGCAAGGTTTCTGCTGGATCTTCCACCTGGCTTAGAACCCGAAACGGTAGCAGGGCTTGCCGATCCGCTCCGGCCCTCAAATCGCATTCCCACAGGCGGACAACATCAAACTCATGGCTCAGCCTCTCTAGACGAAAAGAGGTCTGGAAAACTCGCTCCGACCCCGTTTTGCGCAAGTCAATCGCGTTAGCGGTGCGGAGCACCTTGACCACCTGCTGCACCGATAGGTGAGGATACCTCCGATAGAGTCGGAGCCGAGCCACTTCTCCCATGAGCCAGCGGACAAACTGCTCTGGGAAACGCTCGGCCAGATATTTGCAGACGTTGTCATAGGCCATGTCGAGGTGGATCCCTGGAATTAGCGACCGCCCACGGTAATGGAATCTACCTTGATGTGAGGCTGCCCGACGGTGACGTAAATGCTGCCACTTACAGAGCCACAGAACCCAGCTGCCAAGCTGAGGTCCTTAGAACACATGGAGATTTTGGTCAAGATGTCTTTGGCTTCTCCGATCAGGGTGGCTCCCTTGAGGGGTTTGGTAATCTTGCCGTTTTCGATGAGATAGGCTTCTTCGACGGCGAAGTTAAATTGCCCAGTGGGGCCGACGCTCCCTCCCCCCATACGCTTGCAGTAAATGCCTTTGTCGATAGAAGCAAAAAGATCGTCCAACTCTGCATCTCCAGGGGCGATGTAAGTGTTGCGCATACGGCTGGCAGGGGCAAAGGTGTAGTTCTGTCGGCGACCGCTGCCGGTGCGGGGGTGGCCGGTGCGCATTGAGCCGGCCCGGTCGGCCAGGAAGTTCTTCAAAATGCCCTTTTCAATTAGCAAAGTGCGCTGGACCGGCATGCCCTCGTCATCCACATCCAGGCTGCCAAAGGCCCCTTCAGAGAGACCTTCGTCCCAGGCGGTGAGGTTTTTGTGGGCAATTTTCTGGCCTTTTTTGTCGGCAAAGGGAGTGGTTTTGCGCTCAATCTGGGTGGTTTCCAACAGATGCCCGCAGGCTTCGTGGAAGATAACGCCGCCAAAAGCGTTGGACATCACAATCGGGTAGGTGCCGGATTCCACGTAGTCGGCATAGAGCATCTGGCCGGCGGCTTCTGCCAGTTCCCGGCTATGGGCCTCCAGATCCCAACGGCGCAAAAAGTTGGGATCCCCCGTACCGCCGGAGCGTTGACTGACAGAGGCGCGATGGGATCCATCGGCACAGAGCAGCGTAGAGCTCACGGATTGGGTGAGGCGCACATCCCGCACAAAGGTGCCATCGCTGCAGGCCACCAGAATCTCTTGCCAATCGCGGAAATAGGTGGTGCGGCGGGACTGCACATGGCGGGCTTGGCGACCCAGTTGCTCGTTGGCTTTGAGCAGGATCTCCCCCATCTCCGCAATGGGGCTACATTCCTTCAACCAGCCATCTTTGCGGCGACGCTCGCCGTAGTCCTGCAGCATCTCCAGGTTGATGGCAGAAACCAGCGCTGTGGGGCCGGGAGGGGTGAGGCCCATCAGCGAAAGGCCCTTCTCCAGAGCAGCCTTGAGACCGGCAAAGGATAGATCGTTGGTGCTGACGTAGCAGTCGGCCAAGCCGCGAAACACCCGCACGCCGGCCCCGGTGGAGAGCCGTGGGGTGATGCTGGTGATGGCGTCATCTTCGGCCAGGCAACTGATGGAATTGCCCCGTTCTAGGAAAATCTCCACCAAGTCCGCACCAGCAGCCCGACCCCAACCCAACAAGGCAGAGAGGGGATCCCGCCAATCCTCGTCGAAGCGCTGTAGAGTATGACGGTAGTTCAGGTTGGGCAGTTCTTTGGACAAAAGCAGCATGGCAGGCTCAGGGAGTAGAGACGAGCTAAGGCCGGCGCAAGTTTTCGTTTTCTCAGTTTAACAAGGAGTAAAGGTTCTCCCCTGCCGGCAGGTTGGCCTTGAGCTTGACAAGGGCGGGGGAGCAATCGAAGATCGCTGCACAAGGAAACCTCGACTTGCAATGGCTGCCAAGAAAAGACCGCCGGAGCTTCAGCCCAGCCTGTTTGACGATCCCATCGAGCCGCCAGCCCCGGCGGAGGAGACACTCCCCCAGTGGGATCAGATCCCCCTGTCGGCCCAGGTGTCCATCCCCCCCGGCACTTACAGGGATTTGGAGCAACTGAAGCAGCATTGTTTGGTATGCCAGCGCTGCGACTTGGCAGCCAGCCGTACCCATGTGGTGGTGCATCGGGGCAACCCCAAGGCAAGGATTTTAATCATCGGAGAGGGGCCAGGGGAAAGCGAAGACCTGCAGGGGCTGCCTTTTGTGGGCAAGTCGGGACAATTGCTGGATAAAATCCTGGCTTCGGTGGGGCTGGATCCCGAGCAGGACACCTACATCTGTAATGTGGTCAAGTGCCGCCCCCCTAACAACCGCGTGCCCACCCAGGAGGAGATGGACGCCTGCCGTCCCTATCTGTTGGAGCAGATTCGCCTGGTGGATCCCTGGATTATTCTGCTCACGGGGGCCACCTCGGTGCGCTCCCTTTTGGGCGAGAAGCGAGGGATCACCAAGATCCGCGGGGAATGGATCCAGTGGCAGGGGCGCTGGTGTATGCCCATCTTTCACCCGGCTTATCTGCTGCGCAACCCAGACCGCACCCCCGGCAGCCCCAAGTGGTTGATGTGGCAGGACATTCAGGCGGTGAAGCAAAAGTATCTGGAACTCACCGGCACAGCACCGCCCCAGCCCAACTTTTGAGCCCATTTCCCCAAGCGCCCCTCCTCCCAAAGGGGAGCAAGGGATCCCTGCGGTGGGCTAGCTTTTGGGTTTGAACCCAGTCAGCAGGCCAAAGCGGAGCAAGCCGGTGGCATAAGCCCGACGCATCAGGCCCAGCCCCAGTGCCGCCCGAAGGGTAACCCAACCGCTGCGCAGCAAAGCCGGGATCCAGCGCCAGTCGCGGGCGGAAGCGATCACCTCATCCCAGAAGGGGGCCACCCGCTCCGACCAGTCAGCACTGCGCAACTGCTCAAAGCCCACCTGTTGGGCCAGAACCTCGTAGCCGGAGAGGCTGATCACATAGGGTAGGCAGTACACCTCGTAGATTTTCTGCAAAAGCTGTTGATCCTGCCGACTCAGGGATCCCTCGCGGTGGCACCAGGTTACCACCATCACCTGCCCGCCCGGTTGCAAGACCCGCCAGCCCTCGGCCAGAAACTGCCGCTTATCCGGCATGTGCTCGCCGCTTTCCAAAGACCACACCAGATCAAAGGTGTTGTCTGCAAAGGGCATCTCCAGGGCATCGGCCACCTGAAATCGCACCTTGTTGCTCAGGCCGGCCTCTTGGGCGCGCTCCGTAGCCCGCTGGGCTTGGACGGGGCTGAGGGTAATGCCCGTAACCTGTGCCCCAAAGCGCCGGGCTAACTCCAAGCTGCTTCCCCCAATGCCACAGCCAAGATCAAGAATGTGCTGGGGAGGGCAGGGATCCCCGATCTGGCCCCACTGGATAACCCTATCAATCAAGTCAATCTGAGCTTGGCGGCGATCCTTACCGGTTTGGCCCGGCTCGTAATAGCCATGGTGCATGTGCTCCCCCCACACCCGCTCCCAGAGGCCGGAGGAGGCATCGTAGAAGTGGCGAATGCGTTGGTTGAGGGTGGAGGTCATGGCAACAGATCTCCATGGCTTTTTTATTTTGGATCCTCTCGCCCGGTGAAATCTGATGGGGAACCCTTGTAACCCAACTCGCGCCAGCCGGACGGAGCCATAGTAGCAGACCCTTTCCGGGCTCACCTTGGAGCAGAAAGCGATCCCAGCGCCCAAACCAACCGCTGCACAGCACTCAAGAGCACCAGAATCGCCATCAGCCCAAACAAGCCCACCATGTACTCCGGGAAAAGGAAAAACAAGCCGTAGAAAAAGATGGTTTCGCTGCCCTCGATAAGCCCCGACGGCATACTTAAGCTGGTCAGTTCATCCAGGGATCCCGCCCCGACAGTGCCATCCGTCCTTGTTGCTCCGCAACGCTGTCGCGAACGCCGTTTTTCCAACAGCCCTGCCAAATACATCCAGGAGCAAAGGTTGATGTAAAAGCTGGCCAGCATCAGAGCCAGAGAAGCATAGCCCAGCAGGGATCCCTGGTGAAAGGCCAGCCCCAGGGGAACGACTGCGTAGACCACCACGTCCAGCAGCATATCCAGGTAGCCCCCCAGATCGCTTTGCCGTCCCTGCAGACGAGCCAACGTGCCGTCCAGCCCATCCATAAACCGGTTCAGCAACCACAGGCCCAGCCCCCACCCGTAGGCCCCATAAGCTGCCGCCACGCCAGAGGCCAGGCCCATGGCAAACCCCGACAGGGTAATGGCTAGGGGATGCACCTGTTGGAGAGGGGTTTGCAGCACTGGAGCCAACAGCCGCTCCTTCCACTGCCTAAGCACCTTATCCAGCAAGAAACACTCCTTTCTTATTGCTCTGCAACGCTGTTGCCGATGATCACCACCGGCTGGGATCCCAGAGGCCAGAGGCACAAAACCTCTGGATTCAATTTTCTTGCTCCGCACCGCCAACGCGATGGAAATCATCATCCCAGAATCATCCCAGATGATGAGAATGCTACTGAAGGGAGGTCAGAGCAAAGTGCTGTGCCTACGGCAAAGGAACCGCACCGCTGTTGCGAATGAAGCGGATACCTACGCGGAGTATGTTTGCTCTGGCCCCTTTCCTCTACCGGAAGTGCTGCGGCAAGCCTAGGCTGGGACAAAGCCTGTGGGTAAACTAAAGGTTAGGCTGGGTAGCCTATCGCCTGGCGGACTGTGTGCTCCTTAACTCGGTGTTCGCGGCACCTTTTTCTCCCTCAACTCCAACATACCTACGAGCGAGTCCATGAGCGAGACCCCCACTTCCCCAGCAGAAGCGTTCGCGGCACCAGAGCCGGTCATTGCCATCACCGGCCTGACCAAAACCTATCGCACAGGATTTTGGCTGAACAAGGTGGTCAGCCCCCTCAAAGATTTTTCTCTGACTGTGGCCCGCGGAGAAACCTTTGGGCTGCTGGGGCCCAACGGGGCCGGGAAAACCACCACCATCAAATGCCTACTGGGCATTGTGGAGCCCACCCGCGGCAGCGGCACTTTGCTGGGCAAACCCCTGGGGGATCGCTCCATCAAGCAACAGGTGGGATATTTGCCGGAGAACCCCTATTTTTACGATTACTTGACGGCATGGGAGTTTCTCCAGTTTGCCGGCAAGGTGTTTGGTCTGCCCAATAGCCTGTTGAAGGAGCGGATCCCGCAACTGCTGGAGCTGGTGGGGCTTTCTATAGATACGGCCCGCAAAAAACAACTGCGCACCTACTCCAAGGGCATGCTGCAGCGCACTGGCATGGCCCAAGCGCTGATCAACGACCCAGAGCTGGTGTTTCTGGATGAGCCGATGTCGGGACTGGATCCCATGGGCCGCTATCAAATGCGCGAGATCATTCTGTCCCTCAAGCAGCAGGGCAAAACGGTGTTTTTCAACAGCCATATCCTGGCGGATGTGGAAGTTATCTGCAACCGAGTCGGCCTGATCATCGGCGGCAAATTGGTGCATCAGGGAACTTTGGATGACTTGCTGGGAGAGAGCAAAAGCTATCGGGTACAGGGGCACGGTGGCGCCGTCGAACAGTTCCGCGACCGCCTAGAGCACTTCTCGATTCAGGGATCCCATTGGTCGGGGGAATGGAGTGGATCCCTACCGGAGTTGCTGAGCCTTTTGAACCAAGCGGGGGCACTGGTCACCGACTTGCATTGGCAACGGCAATCCCTAGAAGAATTCTTTGTGGAGCAAGTGCGGGCCATTGAGGGGGATCATCCGGTCTCTGCGTAGACTGGCCGCTGGCGTTGGAGAGAGCAAGGCGGAGTCCTCATGTGCCCCGAGCCTTTCCCACTAGGGAACCACTGCTAGCCGGCGGCAATGACGGATCGGTAGTAGTTCTCCAACTGTTGGGTGGCTGCCGACCAACTCCAGCGTTCTGCCTCTTGGCGAGCTTGCTGTCGGAAGAGCTGCCGCTGCCCGGCACTGCTGAGCAGTTGCTGGGTAACCTGGACAAAGTCGCTATCCGAATTGGGATCGAACAGAAAGCCATTGCGCCCACTGTCCACCACATCGGTAATGCCGCCGCAGCGGGGGGCGATCACCGGACAACCGGCAGCCATGGCTTCCAACAGAACCAGCCCCAAGGTCTCGGTGCGGGAGGGGAACACGAACAAATCCGCCGAAGCAAAGGCCGCTGCCAGAGACTCCCCCTGCAGATAGCCCGTAAACACCACATCGTAGCCGGCAAAATGTTGCTCCAGGGATCCCCGCTCTGGCCCATCCCCCACAATAGCTAGGCGCGCCTGCGGGATCCGCTCTAGCAACACCCGGATCCGCCCTACTTCCTTCTCAGCCGAAAGCCGTCCCACGTAGAGCAAAAGAGGCCGTTCCGGTTGCCCTGCGGTGAGCCGAGCCCGCATCTCTGGACTGGCAGCCTGGGGATGAAACAACTCCGTATCCACTCCCCGCTGCCACAGTTGCACCCGCTCAATGCCGTGGGCGCTCAGCTCCTGCATCATGGCCGTTGAGGTGCAAAGATTGACCCGCGCCAAATTGTGCCCCAGCTTCAGGAGATTCCACAAAACCCCTTCCAGAAAGCCCAGCCCATAATGCTGCAGATACTTCGGCAGATGGGTATGGTAGGAGGCCACCAGCGGGATCCCCATCGTCTGGCTGTAGTAGAGGCCCCCCAATCCCAAAACCGCCGGGTTCACCACGTGGATCACATCCGGTCGGAAACGGCTGAGCAACTTACCGATGGCCGGGCCAGGGGCGGCCAGCTTCAACTCTGGATACAGAGGCAGCGGCATCCCCGGGATCCCGTAAACCCGTGCCCGTGCAAACCGCCGCGGGGCTCCCCGGGGCGCGACGATGAGCACCGAGTTACCACGAGCGGTTAGGTGACGCACCGTGTGGCAGAGGCGGGTAACAATGCCGTCCACCTTGGGCAGAAACGTCTCCGTAAACAGGGCTATGCGCATCAGGGATCCCAAGCCTACTGTTATTGCTCCGCAACGCTGCTGCGACCGC
>NZ_JANSIO010000195.1:7574-16411 GCF_047462195.1 Synechococcus sp. R3-13
CACTCGGACGGAGTCCTCAAAGACTCTAGAATGAGTGTTGCACAAAACGACAACGCCGCTACGACTTCCGTCAGCAGACTTGAGTACCTCATTCCACCGGTGCAGAGTAGGGCATCGGCTCAGGTTCGGTGAAAGTCTGCACCTGGCCTTGGCCAAGCGTATCTGCGGCGGTTTTGCTGATCAACAGTAAGGTCGCCGCCAGGGCCAGCCCAATAACATCCCGCCACATGCTCCACTCCTCAACTCCTCACTCCTCTTGCCCATTACTGTAGCGGCGGTTTTCTCGACTTGGCAGGGATAGAGGACGGATTTTTACATAACACGAACCACTGCCAAAATTGCGGCTTTGCCCCCTGCCGGCTAGTCCCGGAACGTCAGCTGCAAGCTGGTTATCAGCAGCACCAAAGAAGAGACCGCCATCACCCCTCCCCAAAACCAGTAGGGCAAGAACAAGTTTTGGGCAATCTGGCTGGAATCGGAGTGGATCACCTGCCCATTGATCACGGCAGAGGCCGTAAATAAGTAGTCAAGCTGGTGGTAGGTGCTCACACAGGCCTGCACCCCCAAAAACTGTGCGGCAAAGCCCCGCAACCAAGGGGAAGCCCAGCAGCCCACCGCCAGGATCCCCAGCCCAATAGCCGGGATCAGCAACAGGCCAAATAGAGAGCGCACCCAGAGCACCGCCGACAGCAACAGCAGGGATCCCAAAGCCAACAACCCCAACTGGGCCGTACCTTGACGACGAGAAGCCAGGATAAAAACCGCCCCGGCCATTGGGGGCCCCATTGGCCCACCGGCGGCCACCAAAGCTCGACCCACCGGCCCCAAAAACAAGTGCCCACTGTGAAAGGCCAACCCCGACCCGTCGGGATAGATCTCCAGACGATGAAACTCCCCACCCAACAGCACTGCCGTCAAGCCGTGGCCCATCTCATGAAACCAGGTGGCCAGAATCGTAAAGGGGTAGAGGATATAGTTGCCCCAGGGGAGCTGCCAGAGCAAGACCGTCAGACCTGCAGCAGCCACCAACCAAACCAAGCTGTGCCGGCCAGGTTTCTCGGAAGGGGAGGGAGGCAGCTCAAACTGAGTCATAGAGCAGCAGTGGGTAGACAGAAAAAAGCCTAAAACGCCTCGTCTTCTTAGACGACTGCCGGCAGAGGAGAGTTCCAAGCCAACCCCGAGAAAATCCAGAAAAACATATGTCTCAAACCAGTTTGCAATGGATGTAGGTCAGGTAGGCTGAAAAAGACTCTGAGGGATCCCTGTCTGTGGCCACCTTCCTGCGCGACTGGAGCTACCGCTTTCCCTGGCTTTACCGCAGCATCAGCCGCGGGGCTGCTCTGGCGGTGGGGGGATACGAGCGGCTGCGGAAATTGCCCCTACAAGGGATCCAGATTCATCCCCAGGATCGGGTGTTGGATCTCTGCTGTGGCCCAGCTGAAGTAACCCCACTGTTGGCGGAGCTGAGCCAGCAGGTGGTGGGCCTGGATGCTTCCCCCAAAGCTCTAGCGGCAGCCCGCAAACGCCTTCCCCAGGTGGAGTTTGTGGAGGCCTTTGCCCAAGATATGCCCTTTCCCAATGCCAGCTTTGATTGGGTGCATACCAGCTTGGCTCTGCACGAATTGTCCTTCGCAGATTTGGAGCAGGTGCTGCGGGAAGTGTGGCGGGTGCTCAAGCCGGGGGGAGGACTTTTGATTCTGGATCTGCACGCGCCTCGACAACCCTTGATCTGGCCTGGGCTGGCCCTCTTTTTGGCCCTGTTTGAAACCGAGACCGCCTGGGAGCTACTCAAGCTGGACTTGCCCGAGCATTTGCAGCAGCAGGGTTGGCAATCCATCCGGCAGACCCTCCACGCTGGGGGAGCTCTGCAGGTTATCCAGACGCGAAAGCCTGCCGCCTGAGCTGCACCCCTGAGAGCGGCAGTCAGCCCTGGTGCCAAAAGGGAGTGCCGAGGACAGGCGTACTGGGCTGAGCTGTTTCCTGAGGGATCATGGCCCCGGCCAGGTAGGCTCGGCGGCCTGAGCGCACCGCTTCTGCAAAGGCCTCGGCCATGGCCACCGGATCCCGGGCCAAAGCCACTGCCGTGTTCAGCAGCACCCCGTCGAAGCCCCACTCCATCACCTGGCAGGCATGGGAGGGCAGGCCCAAGCCGGCATCCACGATCAGCGGCGCTTCAATCCGTTCCCGCAGCAGGCGCAAGTTGTAGGGGTTGAGAGGGCCTTTGCCGGTGCCGATGGGGGCCGCCCAGGGCATCACCACCTCACAGCCAGCATCCAAAAGCCGCTGGCAGAGCACCAGGTCGTCGGTGCTATAGGGCAGCACCTTAAAGCCGCGCCGGACCAGCTCAGCAGCAGCAGTGGGCAGTTGCACGGGATCCGGCTGCAGCGTGTAGTCATCCCCGATCAACTCCAGCTTGATCCAGTCGGTGCCGAACACCTCCCGCGCCATCTCCGCCGTTGTGATCACCTCCTGCACGCTGTGGCAGCCGGCGGTGTTGGGCAGAACTGGGATCCCCATCTTCTGCAACAGGGCCCAAAACCTCTGGGAAGTTTCTGGCCCCAGTGCCCCTTGCCGCCGCAGAGAAACCGTCAACAAACAGGGCTGCGCGCGCGCCACCGCCTGCTCCAAAATGGCTGGCGAAGGGTAGCGAGCCGTACCCAACATCAGGCGGCTGGGCAATGGTTGGCCATAGAGCACCAAGGGATCCTCATTGGCCCAAGTGGAGGGGGAAAGCTGGAGAAGGGTGGACATTGTCGGGGCAAAGTCAGGACAGAGCAGGAAGCAAGGGGGGCACTAGCCGCCAGCAACCGGAGTGACGATCTCCACCTGGTCGCCTTCTTGCAGACGGGTTTGCTCGTGCTGCGCACGTGGCACAAACTTCAGATTAACCGCTACCGCGAAAGGGCCGCTGGCCCCCACCTGAGCCACTGCCTCGGCCAAAGTGGTGCCTTCCGGCAAATCGTAAGGCTTTTGGTTGATCAAGACACGCATGGCGACAGGGACTCACCGGAAAGAGGGGCAGCCTGCACCTGAAAGGGGATCCCAAGCTGCTGGGCCAAGCGACAACTGCCCTGGTGAAGATACTCCAAGACAGCATCGTGGATGGCCGGGGAGATCAGAAAGCCATGGCGATAGAGGCCGTTGATCTGCAACAGGCGAGGTGAGCGCTCCACCACGGCTGGCAGGTTATCCGCCAAGGTGGGACGACATTGGCTGCCCAATTCCAGGATACGCGCTTCGGCAAAGGCAGGATGTACGGCGTAGGCGGCGCTGAGCAACTCCAGGGCGGAGCGGACGCTCACCGGCGAGCGATCCTCAGATTCGATTTCAGTGGCCCCCACTACGAACAGGTGTCCCGGCTTGGGAGCGATGTAGATCGGGTAGCGAGGGTGCAACAGCCGGGTTGGGCGCCGCAAAGAGACTTCTGGGGCATACAGGCGCACCACCTCACCCCGAACTCCGCGCAGCAGTTTTTGCCCGCCCCATTCTTTTTGGGATCCCAGGCCGCGGCAATCCAAAACCCACCCACCGGTTTGCTGCTGCCAAGCTTGGGCCTGCTCCAGATCCCAGGGGCAACCCCACTCCACCTCCACCTCGTGCTGCCGCAGCTTGGCCAGCAGAGCCGACAACAGTTGGCGGTTGTCCAGTTGGCCCTCTTGGGGAAGATACAGGCCCTGCGCAAATCGCCCGGCTACCGCTGGCTCCAGCTCGGCAATAGCCTGGGCATCCAGCGGCTGAGGGCGGGGGAGATGCGGGAGGTGTTCCCCCACAGCGGCCAGTAGCGCCGAGAAGCGCTTGGCTTCCCCGGCATCTTGGCGGTGCCAGAGGATCAAAGTGCCCTCCTGCTGAAAGAAAACCGGCTCTGGCAGGCTGGCCAGAAGGGCGGGCCAGCGGGAGAGGGCATAGTACCCCTGGGCCACCACACTGGCTTCGGCGATGGCAGACTCGGCTAGGGGAGCCAGCATAGCAGCGGCAAAATGGGCAGCACTGCTCTCAACAGCAGCAGCAGGAGCCGCCTCCACAATGCGGACGGGATGCCCAACCTCGACAAGGCTGGCGGCCAACAAACGCCCCATCAGCCCAGCCCCGAGGACAAGGATGGGATCCCGCTGCGCTGCCCAAGGCAAAGTGATCCCTACTGCTGACGCAGCAGCGGATGGGCCCGTCAGGCTGGCTGCCGGATTTGTCAGAGAAGAGGAGGGTGGAAGGGTTAAAGTGCCCCGCACCACTGGCACGATGGATTCCATACTGGATCCCATGATAGGCTCTCGGGTTCTGCGATGAATCTGTTCCCACAGCATCCCAGGGGTGGGCACAGTGTTGTTCGACCACGACCCGACGGTCTACTTGAGTGGGCTGTGCGATAAAGCAAAAGCCGCTCTACTAGCTTGCTAAGGCCTACGGCCCACCAAGGGGAACCGCGTAGCGGTAGGGCGGAGCTTGTTCGCTTTAGCGGCGCAGAGCGCCAAACCCAGTTTTCTTGGTCACACCACCAGCAAAGAGAGATCCAAAGCCTTGGCCGAGTGGGTGAGAGCCCCGACGCTGACGTAATTCACGCCTGCCTCGGCCACTTGCCTGGCCCGTTCCGGGGTCATGTTGCCGCTGGCCTCGAGGGGAACTCTTCCTCCCACCCGTTGGACGGCTGTCTGGATTTCTTCCAGGGTGAAGTTATCCAAAAGGATGAGATCGGCTCCTGCTGCCAAAGCCTCTTCCAGTTCCTGGAGATCCCGCACCTCCACCTCCACCTTGAGGTGGTGGGGAGCGCCTTCCTTGGCCCGCTTGACGGCTGCCAAAACGCCTCCCGTGCCGCGGTCGCGACAGTGTTGCGTAGCAATAATGTGGTTTTCCTTAATCAAGATGCCGTCGAACAGCCCAAAGCGGTGGTTTTTGCCGCCCCCTACCCGTACTGCATACTTCTCCAGGGCGCGCAGGCCGGGAGTGGTCTTGCGGGTGTCCAGGAGCTGGGTTGAGGTTCCCCGGAGAGCCTCTACATAAGTGCGAGTGAGGGTGGCAATGCCGGACAGCCTTTGGAGAAGGTTGAGGGCCAGCCGCTCTCCTGCCAAGATGCCCCGCAGGGATCCCTTGAGGTGGGCCACTTCTTGACCGACAGCCACCCTGGCCCCTTCCTCCACCCCAGGGGTGAACTCTACCTGGGGATCCACCAGCCGAAAAACCCGCTTGGCAATCTCCAGACCGGCCAGGATCCCTGTCTCCTTGGCCAGGATTACCGCTTCACCCTCCAGTCCTGGGGGTAGGGTCAGCTCTGTGGTGAGGTCGCCGTGCCCCAGGTCTTCCCACAGCCAAGCGCGAAGGGTCTCCTCAGGTATGTAAACTTCTTCCATTTTCGGTTTGGTTTTAGGCTCCAGGATAAGCCCTACTTCTCAGCCTGAACAAGCAACAGGATCCCTCGCCTGCCCTGGCACCGCCTGTGGATTTTTCTCCCACCGGCAGGAATCTTCATCAACTGGGCAACTTGAAAGCCAATCTTGCCACTTGGATGCGGTTGGAATCTCTGCGCAATCCCTATCGAGTTCAAGTTTGGGGCAACCGTCTCGCGGCTTTGGAGATGACGCTGCGCTATGGAGAACAAACCCTGCTGAGGACATGAAGCTCCCCCCTTGCGCGACCCCATCCCATCTATCCCCAGAACTTCCCCAGAACCGAAAAAAACTGTTATGGGGTATCTTTCGGCATTTCCTCTGCGGGGTCAGGCCCTGTATCCGGCTCCTTGGGGAGAGCAGAGTCCTCAGGGCTGGGCAAGGACTCTGTCCTGCTGGCGCGAACCGCTTCCGGGGAGGTTTCTGGCTCCTCGTCATCGCTACGCGACGCTTCTGGGAACCCGTCAGCAGTGTGTGGCGCTGAAGCGGGCTGAGCAGCAACAGGTTCAGGAGCAGAAGGAGGAGGTGCAGCTGGGATCCCGGCTTCTTCTTCAGGAACGACCGCAGGTGGTTGAGCAGCTTCTCTTTCTTCTTTTTCTTCCTTTTGCTGTTCGTAGCGGCGGCGTTTGTTGCCCTCGTCCACCAGCACGTACACCAGGCTGAGGAGAGAGAGCCCCGCTGTTCCAATCAAAACCCAAAGTAAATTGTTGTCTATGGTCATGGGGTGAGCTCCGTCAAACGCTGCTGGCGGTGGAGGGATGTTGCTCCTTAAGGCTTGATCTTACCGTTGAAGCCGCTCTGCCAAATCTTTCTGCCAAATCTTAAAGATTGGAAAGATTGGGTTCACCAGTTTTGTCATTTTGTGTGTCATGCGCTATCTCA
This sequence comes from Synechococcus sp. R3-13, assembly GCF_047462195.1. Classification (NCBI taxonomy): domain Bacteria; kingdom Bacillati; phylum Cyanobacteriota; class Cyanophyceae; order Synechococcales; family Synechococcaceae; genus Synechococcus; species Synechococcus sp. R3-13. The sequence continues at coordinate 13,835 of NZ_JANSIO010000195.1, forward strand.
AGTTTTACAAACCCTATGGCGTGCTCACCCAATTCACCGACCAAGCGGGACGGCCCACCCTCCAGTCTTTTATCCCGGTGCCCAGGGTTTATCCGGTGGGGCGACTGGATCGCGACAGCGAAGGGCTGCTCCTGCTGACCGATGATGGTCGCCTCAATGCCCGCTTGATCGATCCCAAGTTCGGCCATGAGCGCATCTACTGGGTTCAGGTGGAAGGGATCCCCACCCCCCAAGCCCTGCAACAGTTGCAACAGGGGCTGATCATCCAAGGGCGAAAAACGCGCCCGGCCCAGGTTAAGGTCTTGGCTGAGGAACCCACCCTGCCGCCACGGGATCCCCCCATCCGCTTTCGCCGCTCCATCCCCACCACCTGGCTGGAACTGACGCTGCGGGAGGGTCGCAATCGCCAGGTGCGCCGCATGACTGCCGCCGTTGGGATCCCAACTTTGCGGTTGGTTCGGGTTGGACTGGGGCCTCTTTCTCTGGTGGGGCTTGCTCCCGGCCAGTGGCAAGATCTCAGCGAGGCAGAACTGGCCCAGCTACGGCAATATTGTTTTCCGTGACGTACTCCCGACTCCGACTGCTAGGTAGTACGGAGCAGGCTTCTCGCCTCAACGGGTAGCTATCGCAAGAACCCTCAGCGAGCAGACACAGGATGTCCCACCGCGTAGCTGCACCAGATTCCAACAAAGCTGTTCTGTACAGCTAGGTTGACCACAGCACAAAGACCGCCTTTCATCCCGACCCTCATGCTGATGCATAGAGGGCGAGGCTTCCCAGCGGACTAGCTAAACCATTGATTTTCTGACCCATTGCAGTTATTTCAAGTTAGATTAAGACGCTTTCAAAATGCTCCACGCTGCTTCTGCAACCACCCTCGGGCGGAAGACTTTCTCAGTGGCTCAGGCGTCTCACCCTAAACTGAAATGACTATAACTTACTGATCACTACAGTATTGTCCTTGTTCCCAATTGTGCTTGAGGCCCACTCAGTCGGGCATGAGGGCGTGGACGCGCTTGCCACCATTGGGATAGAGAAGGGCACGTTTGGGGCCGTGGATGGGATCTTCGACAATGATCGTCTGGTCGCGGCTGGCCCCTAAAGAAACAATGGCAATCGGCACCTGCATCAACTGCGCCAAAAACTTCAGGTAATCGTGGGCTTCGGGGGGCAAGTCTTGGATGGAGCGGCAATCTTTGGTGGAACATTTCCAGCCCGGCAGGGTTTCGTAGATAGGTTTGCACTGGGCGAAAACACGGGCATCGCTGGGAAAGTGACGAATTTCCCGACCCTGGTACTCGTAGGCAACGCACACCTTGATCTCATCCAAGCCATCCAGCACATCCAGCTTGGTGATGGCCAGGCAGTCTAGGCCATTGATCCGCACCGCGTAGCGCCCGATCACCCCGTCAAACCAGCCGCAGCGCCGTTGTCGTCCGGTGGTGGTGCCAAATTCAGCACCGGTTGCCCCTAGGTACGCCCCGATCTCATCTTTGAGCTCGGTGGGGAAAGGGCCTTCCCCAACGCGGGTGGTATAGGCTTTAGCCACCCCGATCACCCGGTCAATGCTGGTGGGGCCGATCCCAGCGCCAATACAAGCGCCACCGGCAATGGGATGGGAGGAGGTGACGTAGGGGTAGGTGCCGTAGTCGAGATCCAACAGGGTGCCTTGAGCCCCTTCAAACAGGATGTTCTCCCGGTCTTCGATGGCTTGGGTCAGAAGCAGAGCAGCGTCGGTAACATAGGGGCGCAGCCGCTCGGCATAGGCCAGGTATTGCTCGATAATTGGCTCGGGATCCAAGGGCGGCAAGTTATAGATCTTTTCCAGCAAGACATTTTTGTAGGGAATGGCCCAACTGAGGCGCTCCCGCAGCTGGTCAGGGTACATCAAGTCCACGACGCGAATGCCCATGCGCTCGGCCTTGTCGGCATAGGTGGGGCCAATGCCCCGGCCGGTGGTGCCCAGCCGGTAAATGCCACGCCGCTCCTCTTCTGCGATGTCAATGACCCGGTGGTAGGGCAGGGTGACGTGGGCCGTTTCGGCAATGAACAGGTTGTCGGTGGAAATGCCCAATTGATGCAGTTGGTCGATCTCGGCCAGCAGAACCTCGGGATCGATCACCGTGCCGCTGGCGATGATGCAGCGTTTGTCGGGGTAGAGAATGCCAGAGGGGATCAAGTGTAGCTTGAAGGTTTGGCCCCCTACCACCAGGGTATGCCCTGCATTCACCCCACCTTGATAGCGGACGACCACATGGGCCTTTTCACTGAGGAGGTCGGTGATCTTCCCTTTTCCTTCATCGCCCCACTGGGCACCGACAACCACGACGTTTGCCAAGAGCTTCTCCTACAGTCCGTAGATGGCACAAAAAATCCCCTTTGCGGGGGTTGCTGCACTAATCTACCGCATCGCTCCGGGCGATGTTGAGAGATCAGGACAAAAAGATTAACAATCGATTAACTTTTCTCCGGCAGGGGACAACGTGGAGATGGGCGGGATCCCCGAACCCTCTGACGAGCAAGCAGGGATCCTGCGTTGGCATGCCCCCTGCCTTTAGGCAGGGGATTCTGGTTCCT
>NZ_JANSIO010000195.1:16421-28394 GCF_047462195.1 Synechococcus sp. R3-13
TGGGTTGCCCCTCCACGACAGCGGTGCTCATCGCGGCAGCGGGCCGTAGGCCTTTCTCCCCAGGCGTTACCCCTTGCAGGGCGGTTCCCTCTCGCGCCAGCGGGACGGAGTCCTTATGCCCTTAGGTACCGCTGCGAACAACCACTACAAAACCTATTGAAGCTGCATCCAGTCGTGAGACTGTTGGGTTTTTATAGCGCTCCGTGCCGCCGTAGGCGAGAGCAGTTAACTACCCTGCCACTGCGGGCAGCGTAGCACAAAGCCGCTTGGGCGCACCCTAGACGGGCTTGGAATGATCCGACAAACTCAGGCAGTGCTCCCGAATGGCTTGTAAGTTCAGGGCCAAATCTTGGCAAATGCGGCGCTCCACCAGACCGACAGGCATTCTGCGGGGAGGCTTGACCTGCAGGTGGTAGGTGAGCAAGGTTTGATGGGCCGACCAATCGGCCAGATCCCAAAACCCCTCGAAGATAAGAAAATCCCCTTGTGTTTTTTGGAAGCGAAGCTGCTGAGGAAAGATCTCCTCGATAGCCAGCACCACCGCAGCAGAAAATTGGGCAAATAAAACCTTTTGGAATCCCACTTGACGTACCAGTGTGCGGCCATTCTCACGGCCAATGACGCGACTTTCCACCAAGTTGGGAATAAACTCCGCCAGATGGTCGTAGTCGGTCAAAACCTGCCAGACCTGCTGCCGCTCCACCGGAATCAGGACGCGACCTCGCACTTGGCGGCGGCGCTCCCCCAAATCCTCCACCTCCACCTGGATGTCTGAGGACTCCGTCCCGCTGACGCCAGCAGGAATAGGGATCCCATCTTCTGGGGTGGGGTCTTGGGGATCCCATTCAGGGTCAGAAGGCATGGCGAGAACTTCAGTCGCGTAGGTGCTGTAGAGCAGTGCGGAAACCGGAGAGGGAATCGATTTTTGACTGGACAAACCATTCGCCAGCAGTTCCAATAGGCTGCCCCCCTGTGTTTTCTATTGTATCAGGGAACTGTATAGCAGATAACGGACTCTAGGGGAGAAGGGCCTGGAACCAACCGACGATCACCTGCCAAACCTGTTCTAGAAGGGCAAAGGGATCCCGCAACTCCTGCAGCACCTGCCGCGGGCCAATTCTAAAGACCACGTACAACACGGCCAAGATGATTACAATCCCCACCGTTGTCCAGATGGCCTCTCGAACCACCCGCACCCAAAAAACCAGCATAAAAATGGCGATGGCTACAGCGGCAACCAGCGGCAATGTGTCCAGTACCATCGGATCCCACCTCGTTTGGCTCAGATGTTTCAGATTTAACTCCACTGTAGCCAGCTTGAACTGAAAACAGGTGTTCGTAGATGTCCGTTGACAAGGGATCTCCTCTCGTAAAATGGGATCACCTCGAGATAACCCCTCTTTAGCTGGGCTAGACCTATGGACATCATCACCCTTGGCTGGATTGCCGTCCCCACCTTCTTCGTTCTTTCCATTGCCCTGGTGGTCTGGGGGCGCAACGGCATGTAATTTGTCATGCCTGGATTGAGCCTCACATCCATCTTGCATTCATCTTGTTGTTCCTGCCGCCGATATTGACGGGGTTACCCCCGCTCACACCATGGAAACCGATCTTCCCTTGGTCGCCCGCATCGCCTACGGAAGCATCTTTTTGCTGTTGACAGCCGTAACCCTGGGCGTTGGCTACATTACCTTCATCGACTGGCGGGATCGGCGGCGACGCAACGAAGTTGAGCGCAAAGCCCGTCGCTCCAAGCGCTAGCGCCGCTGCTGGGCCTGCTCAGGTCAGTCTTCAACCCAACTCAGGGTGGGGATGGCCAGGTAAGGCAGGGGATCCTGGGGTTGCAGTTGAGAAAGATGCCGCAGGATGCCCTGGTTAGCCTGCCACAGGGCTTGCACATCCCATCCAGCGTAGGTGGGCAGAAAGTCCGCCAGCTTGCGGTTGGCCTCCCCCAACAGGATCATGCAGCCGCGGCGATTGTCGTTCTGCAGGTGATAGTAGGCCACTGCCGTCTGCAATAGACCCTGGTAAAAACGCCGCTCTGGATCCACTGCCTCCATCCACAGGGCCTCTAGGGTGTCGTGGCAGGCGTAAAATTCCCCCCGGTTAAACTGCTCGGCGGCCAAACGCAACGCTTCTGAGTGGGCATTGCTCATGTGGCTAGGCACAGTTGTGGGCTAGGGGTGAGGTCTGCACAGGCAGGGATCCCTGCGGCAACACCAGGGTAAAGCAGGTTTTGCCTTGAGAACTCTCCACCGAGACGCTGCCCCCCAGCCGCTGCATCCACTGCTTGACCAAAGCCAGGCCCAGGCCGGTGCCGCCCCGCTTCCAGGGATCCCCGCTGGGAATGCGGTAAAACTTCTCGAAGATGCGCTCCCACTCGCTGTGGGGAATTTCTACTCCCTCGTTGATCACCCGAATTTCCACCTGCTGCGGGCCGGGCCGCTGCGCCGTTACCCAGATGCTGCACCCTGGGGGAGTATACTTGCAGGCGTTGTTGACCAGCTCCTGCACCACCCGCTCCAGGCCGCCCCGATCGGTGAGCACCTTGCCCACATTCGGCGCGATCTGCCACTGCAACCGTTGCTGGTTGACCTGGGCCCGCTGTAGAAACGGCTCCAGCACGCTGGGCAGCCAGGTTGCCAGCGGCACTTCTTCCAGATGGAGCGTTTTGGATCCCTGCTCCAGCCGCTGCAGATCCAGCAGGTCGTTCACCAATTCCGCCTCCCGCTCACACTCCTGCTCCAAAATCTTGAGATATTGCTCTCGTTTTTGGGGGGCGCGGGCGGTTTTCAGCAGTTGGATGGCCATCCTCATGTTGGTGATGGGGGTGCGCAGCTCGTGGGAGACGGTGCTCAAAAAATCATCTTTGAGGCGGTTGAGGCGCTCCAGCTCACCAATTTGCTGCACAGAAGCCTGGTAGAGGCGGGCCTGGCGGATGGCAATGGCGCAGTGATCCGCCACCTGCTGCACCACCTGCACCTCCAGTTCATCAAAGCACTCGGCTGCCGGCTTCGCCAGCCAGAGATCCCCCAGCACCCCTTGGTCATCCCGCAGCGGGCACACCAGCAGGGTCAGCCCTTCCCGACGGGGGATCCAGCCCTGCCCAGGCAAGTGGCAGAATTGCACCGCTTGACCCCCTTGCAGGTGCCGGTAAAGATCGGGGTAGTCGGCCAAGGTCAGGGTGATCCCGCCGACGGGCGGTAGGGCAGAGGTGTATTCGTAGCGCACCGTGGCTTGGCCGGCTGCCCAATCGTAGAGACAGAGATCGCACCCTTGGATGGACAGCCCCAGAGCCAATTCTTGCACCACTGCCCGCAGGATCTGGGCTTCCTCCAAACTGCTGCGCACCTGGTCGGTGACCCGCTGCAAGAGGGCATCCATAGCCAGAGATCGCTGCAGGGCCGCCGTCCGCTCCTGCACCTCCTGCTCCAGACGGGCGTTGAGGGTTTGCAACTGCCGGTAGAGCTGATTTTGCGTAATGGACAGGGCCAAATGTACCCCGACCCGACTCATCAGCTCTTGCTCTGCAGCTGACCAAGCCTTAGGCTCGTCAATTTTCAGCTCCCGCCAGGCGGCAAAAGAGATCAAAGGCAGTTCTTGTCTGGGATCCCCCTGGGTAAACCAACGGTAGCCCGCCCAGTGGGTTTCTTGGTAAACGGCCCCGCGAAACACGCTCAGCCAGCCCACCGGCTGGTCATTCCAGGCGAGCTGGGCCACCAGCAGGCCACGAATGGGTGTCTGCTTCATCTGCTCTTGCAGCTCCGGCCATTTCTCCAAGTGGGAGAGCGACCACATCTTCACCCAGCCCCCCGCTCCTCCGGCCCTTCCGAGCTGCTCCTGTAGCCAGGTGTCGTAGCTGGCCGGGGGTTGCACGCCATGACAACAGAGGGTATCTGAGCCCATAAAGTGGATCCGCAGCCGTGCCCCGATCCCCTGCAAACCGGCAGCAAGCTGCTCCAGCACCGTGGTCAAGGTCGTCTCCGGGTGCAGGGGCGAGTAAACTAGAGCAGCAATTTGGTTGATGAGGCGTTCCTGCTGCGCCTTCTGCCGCGCCTGCTTCAGCAATTCCGCCTGAGCAATGGCAATGGAAACTTGATCCGCCAGCAACTGCACCACCTGCAGCTCTTCTTGGGAGTAGGGACGAGGCTCAGCATGATGGGAGACCAACAGCCCCCATAGCTCCTGGTGATGCATCAGGGGAACCACCAAGGAAGAGGCCACCCCCATGGATTTCAAATAGTGGACATGGCAGGGATCCACAGGCCGCTGTAGCGGCTCGCCCAGAGGAACCCTAGCAGACAACCCCCAGGACTCCGGCTGGCTGATGGAACGGCTCTGCGCCTCCACATCCACAATCACCCGCACCTGAGCTAGGCGAAACAACCGCCGCGCCTCCTCGGGAATGTCCCCTGCCGGAAAAGTCAGCCCCAAGAGCGAGGGCAGCCGCTCCCCGCCTCGTGCTTCCGCCACCACCGTTCCGTGACCTTCGGGATCAAAGCGGTAAACCTTCACCCGATCCGTACCCAAAAAGGCGCGCACCTCCTCCACCGTCGCCCTCAGGATCTGATCCAGCTCCAGGGATTGCCGAATCTGGTGGGTGATGCGGTTGATGAGGGCGTCTCGGCTGGGTCGAGCTTCGGCAGCCCACCTTTCAGTATCCATAGTTGCAAGCCCCTAGCCCCTGGAATTAGCGGAAAGTACCTAAAAATACATCCCTTTTTTTCCAGCATAGGATGTCTTTGAGAAAGGTAAGCGGGCTCAAAAGAAAAGTTAAAGAAAAAGTTAAAGACGGCAACCCAAGGATCCTTCCCAGCTTGGTTCGTAGGCCCTAAGCCCAACAATCTAACGACTGGATCCAACCTAAATATGGTCATTTCAATTCAAACTAGGACACTGCGCCCATACCTAAAACTCTAAATTTTGAGTGGCCAAAGGTTTTTCTCAATAGCTCAGGCGTCTCACTCTAAACTGAAAAAGCCATAAATAGATAGGTTTTGTTGTGGTCTGCAAAGGTACCCCAAAGCATGGGGGAATGACTGGGGAGATAAGCACCGCTGTCGTGGAGGGGAGCTGTCTCTGTTCGCGTAGCGTTGCGAAGCGATACCAGCAACCAGAATCCTCACCCTATGGGGCAGGGAGTATGTCAAGCAAAGAGCTAGGGGAGAGGCAACCGAAACAGGCGAGCAGCGTTCTGGCTGGTTTCTTCTGCCAGTTTTTCCGGCGGGATTCCCAACAGCTCCGCCAAGGTTTGGGCCACCCGCTGCACATAGGCCGGCTCATTGCGTTTGCCGCGGAAGGGGGTGGGAGCCAGAAAAGGGCAATCGGTTTCCACCAAAAGCTGGGATAGGGGCACCTCCAAGGCCGACCGGCGGACAGTCTCGGCATTTTTGAAAGTAACAATGCCGCTGAAGCTGATGTAGCAGCCCAGCTCCACAAACTGCCGGGTTTCCACCGGGGATCCGCTCCAGCAATGCATCACCGCCCGCACTGGCCCCCCCGTGGCCATGGCCTCCTTGAGGATGGCGTAGGTGGCTGCTGCCGCCTCGCGGCAATGGACGATCAACGCCAGATCCTGCGCTTGGGCAATGGCAATCTGGGCCCAGAAGGATTCTTTTTGCCGCTCGATATCCGCCGGGTTGGACTTGTAGAAATCCAGGCCCGTCTCCCCGATAGCCACCACTCGCTCGTCGCTGGCGGCCAGGTGGGCGATCTTTTCGGCCAAATCGGGCTGCCACTGGCCCGCCTCCAAAGGGTGCAGCCCCACCGACAAAAATACTTCCGGATACTGGTCGGCAATGGCCTGCAACTGGGGGAATTCTGCCGGTGTTACACAAGAATGCACCAAACGCCGGATCCCCGTCTGACGCCAGCGCTCGGCCACCTGGGGCAGATCCGCGGCAAAATCGGGGTAATTGAGGTGGACGTGAGTATCCACCAAAGGAGCAGCAGGTAAGACGGCGGTGCTCAAGGCTCAGCTCCCCAACAATCGTGTTGCCAACCTTATCCAATTGTAAAAGCTGTCCCCGGCCTGCTTGGGATCCCTTCTGGCGCTCCCGTTTGCCGGCGAGATCCCCTTGCGACGGCTCCTGTGGGAGCAGGATGATCCACAATGATTGAGGAAACCTTACGCTGGAGGTTTGTTATGGCCCGTACCCCCTCAACCATGCTGCCTTTGGGCACCCCAGCCCCTGACTTCAGCCTGCCGGATGTGGTGAGCGGCCAAACCATCTCCCTCTCCACCTTTGCCGACAAGCCGGCCCTGCTGGTGATGTTCATCTGCCAGCACTGTCCCTATGTGAAGCACGTGCAAGAGGAGCTGGCCCGCCTTGGCAGAGATTACAAGGATCGCGGCGTCGGCATTGTAGCCATCAGCGCCAACGATGTGGAGAAATACCCGGATGACAGCCCAGAGAACTTGAAGAAGATGGCCGAGACCTTGGGCTTTACCTTCCCCTTCTGCTACGACGAAACCCAAGAGGTGGCCAAAGCCTTCACCGCCGCCTGCACCCCCGACTTTTTCTTGTTCGACGCGGATCGCAAGTTGGTCTATCGGGGTCAACTGGACGACAGCCGTCCCAGCCTGACCGATGTGCCGGTGACGGGCAAGGATTTGCGGGCGGCGCTGGATAACCTTCTGGCCGGCAAGCCCATCGATCCCGACCAAAAGCCCAGCCTGGGCTGCAACATCAAGTGGAAACCTGGCAATGAGCCTGCTTATTTCGCTGGGTAGATCCCGCTTTTTTGAATCACGGCCAGGGCCTGTCGATGCAAGCTGGGGTTGGCCGCCGCCAACACTTCTCCCGTGGAGGTGCGGGTTAAGGGATCCCCTCGCCAATCGGTAATCACGCCACCGGATCCCTCGATCACCGGCACAAGGGCAGCAAAATCGTAGAGGGCAAGGCCACACTCCATCACCAGATCCACACAGCCGCTGGCCAGCAGGCCGTACTGGTAGCCATCGCCCCCATAGGAGGTAATGTGAACTGCTTGGCTGAGCCCCTGGAAGCACCGTTGTTGGTCGGGTTGGGTGAACAAATCAGGGGTGGTACAGCTCAAGTAGGCGCGGCTGAGGTCGGTATTGGCCTTGGTTTGAGCAGCCTGTCGGTGAGAGGGGGTCATCCATTGGGTGGGTTGTCCCCGCACCCCCAGCCAGCGTTCCCGCAACACCGGTTGATCGATGATGCCCAAAATGGGGCGGTCTTCTTCCAAGAGGGCAATCAAAGTGGCAAAGGTGGGCTTGCCGGTGGAAAAGGCGATGGTGCCATCCAAGGGATCCAGAACCCAGGTATAGAGGGATCCCGTCTGGTGAAAACCAAACTCTTCGCCAAGGATGCTGTGTTCTGGCACTTGGGCCATCAGCAAAGCTCGCATGGCCTGCTCTGCCTCCCGGTCGGCCACCGTCACAATTGGGGAGCGGGCCTCTTTGTATTCGGCTTGCAGTTCTCCGCGAAACAGGGGGCGAATCACCGCTCCGGCAGCATCGGCCAGGGCCTGGGCCAGTTCAATCCACTCTGCCTTGACCACCTTTTGCCCACCCCATCTGCCCCTTCCCTTTCTTAGCATAGGGAAAAATTTCCTCTCGGTTTATGCGGTCTGGCCTGCTCTTAACTCCTCTGGAATGGCTCTGGACGGCGATTGGGGTCCTCCTGACCATTTTGGGCACCCTAACCCATTTGAGTTTTCCGCCCGGGCTGCCTGGGTTGGGGGGATACAGCTTTTCGCTGCAAATTGGGGGCGTGTTGCTGACGGCTTGTTTGGCGGGGCCGGTGGCGGCGGTGTGCGCCCAGATCGTCTACCTAGGGTTGGGGCTGGCAGGGCTACAGGTGTTTGCCCAAGGGGGAGGGTGGCAGTACCTATACCAGCCTGCCTTTGGCTACTTGCTGGGGTTTCTGCCGGGAGCTTGGGCCTGCGGGACAATTGCTTTTCCGCAACGGGATCCCTACCCTTCTCCTCTGGCCCGCCAACGTGCTGTCGATGGGAAGCGGTTGGCAGGAGGGATCCCTTACTCCCCGGTGGGCCTCCAAGAGCTGGGATCCGGCAGCTTGGTGGCTTTGGCCTTGGTTCACCTGACCGGGATTCTCTACCTTTTGGCCACACAACCCTGGAATGGGGAGTTGCTGAGGTTGATAGGGCTTTACTCCGGCTATACTCTGCCGGGACAGCTCATCGTGGCCAGCTTTGTTGCGGTGATAGCGTTGCTGTTGCGGCGCTTGCTGCTGCTCTGAAGCGGAGGAACCAACTGTGCGCAAAGGCCCATGCAGATTTGGGTCGGGGCGCCTCCTTTCTCAGGCTGCGGCGGCAGAAAGTAGCTTAGAGCCGTGCTAACCCCAACGGCAGTCCCAGATGGAGGCGCAGATTCTGGTCAAGTCTTGTGAGGATTGACGGGTTTTCGTGAGGAACTGAGGGATACAACGTACTGCTCTGATCCTTTTGGCCACCGGCTTTTTGGCCACTGGCCTGGCTGCTTGTGGAGATGGCGGCAGCTCAGGGGGCTCGATCCTGCCCCCACCCCAAGGCCCAACGGTTTCGTTTATCAATGCGCCCACCTCGGTGCGGGTGGGCACCTCCACGCCGGCCTTCACGGTGCAGGTGAGTGTGCCCGGCGGTGCTCGTCCAACGCAGTTCATCGAGCTGGAAACTTTCAACCCCAGCGGCGTGCGCGTGCAAAGGGAATTCTTCAGCCCACAGCAGGCCGGCTGTAACCCTGGGGCCACCTTTTGTAGCTTCAGTACCGATTTCCGCGTTGCCCTCGGGGATCCCATCGGCGTTTGGCAGTTCCGGATTACCGCGTTTGACCAACAGAATCGCTCCGGATCCCAAACACTGCTGATTACCGCCTTCCAGTAGGCAAGCAGAGTTGCCGGTTTTGGGGTGAGGCCACTCACTCTAGAGGGGAATGCCCACCAGCGGGCCGAAGTCCGAACAAGGACTGAATCTTGCTCACCGCTGCGGCTTTCTTCCTGCTTCCACAACCCCTAACCAGCAGCAGCTTGCGTCGCCGCACCGCCGGAGGGATCTCCACAGGCGTCAATTTCCCCAGGGCTAGCGTTCCGCGCCGCCGGTGCGACCGGCAGAGTTCCACAAAAATAGGGCCGGAGGCATGCTCCCTCAAGCGATGAGCCAGTTATCACTGGAGTTCGCAAGCTGCCCAAGGCGGGATCCCCTACTCCAGGTCTCGACGGTTGGGGTTGCGGGAGGGGTCGTTGCTCAAAAAACCAAACACAAAAAGCCCCACAAAAAAGATGACAACCGCGTAAACAGAGATTTTCAGTAACAGCATAGTTTCAGCAACCCGTTTCCGACTGAGTGAACTGATGAAGCGATAAGGCAATCGTAAAACAAGGGTGAACCACCCCAGAGAGGGGATCCCGTCAAACCTGAGACCCCGCAAAACTTCTTCACAACATCATACCTCTCAGCGGGCCTTTTTCCCGCAAATGGCCCCAGTTCGCCCTGAGAGCTCCTTTCATCACGCCCTCAGGAAAAGCTGCAAAGCTTGGCCTGTTAGGGATCCCCGGCAAGAGCAGAGATTGTTAAGAAATATGCTGGGCTGGAAACAAAGATTGCAACTCCTCAGCGGCGGCAGCGCTCGCGGGCGACCGGGACATAGGAAGATAGGATTTGTGGCTTTGCCGGGTCTTGCCGGACGTGTGTTGGATTTGCCCATGCCTTTTGATCGGTTAGGTGACTTAGAGGCTCTGGATGGGCGGTCGGAAACTCAGCCGCAACCTTCGTCGGGGATCTATCGGCCCCAGGAGTTGCTGCTTTCCGATGGGATCCCGGCTTTTCTGCACCACTGGCCCCAGGGATCCCCTTGTGGAAGGGTGTTGCTTTTGCACGGTAAAGGGGATCACGGCGGCGGGTTTTGCCCTTTGGCCGGCGAGTTGGCTGCTCAAGGGTGGGAGGTTTTGGCTCCCGACATGCGGGGATTTGGTCGCTCCGGCGGGATCCGCTGCTGGATCGACCGCTTCAGCCAATATCAAGCGGATCTGGAGAGGATCGCCCATCAGGTCTGGCCGCAGAAAGGGATCCCGCAGATCTGGTGTGGGTATAGCGCGGGGGCCAACTGGGTTACGGAATATGCCCTTGCCCATCCCGGCCAGGTGCAGGGCCTGATCCTCATCTCTCCCGCTTTTCGCATCGACCACTATTTCACCCCTTTGACCCACGCCCTTTTGCAAGTTTTGGACAGGGTTGCTCCCCAGCTGGCCTTAACTGGCCTCTACGAGCCGGCGCGGGTGACTTCCCTACCCGAGCAGCAAGCCGCCTTTGCGGCGGATCCCTACATGTGCGGTGTAACGCGGGCCAGATTCACAGCCGAACTGGTGCGCAGTGGACAGCGCTGCCTCGACCAAGCCCATCGGCTCTGCCTGCCGGTTTTGCTGCTTTACACCTCCGCCGATATCGTCGTCAATCCTGCGGGAGCTGTGGATTTTGCCCGTCGGCTGCCCCAGGGAGAGATCCACGATTTTCCCCGGTCGCGCCACGATCTTTTACACGACTGCCAAGCGGAAGCGGTAAAAGAGACCCTCCACCGCTGGCTGGCCCGGCATTTCCCCTCTGCCCCGGATGTCGCCCCTCGCCCAACGACCAGCTCAGCCCCTACCGACCTCATGGCAAAATAGAAACGCCCTCTTTCCTGCTGCTCTCATGAGCCAAGACCTGATCTACCGTCCCCGTCGGCTGCGGCGCACAGAGGCCTTCCGCCAGATGGTGCAGGAAACCCACCTGCGGGTGCAGGATCTGATCTATCCCCTGTTTGTCATGGAGGGGGAGAACCAGCGGCAGGAAGTGGAGTCGATGCCCGGCTGCTACCGCTACACCCTAGACCTGCTGCTAAAGGAGGTGGAAGAAGCCGCTCAATTGGGGATCCCGGCGGTGGCCCTGTTCCCGGTGGTGCCGGAAGAGAAAAAGGATCCCACCGGGCAGGAGTGCTTCAACCCAGAGGGCTTGATCCAGCGGGCGGTGCGGCGGATTAAACAGGAAATCCCCGAGATCTTGGTGGTAACCGATGTGGCCTTGGATCCTTACAACAGCGACGGCCACGACGGCATTGTGCGGGATGGGGTGATCCTCAACGACGAGACGGTGGAAGTTTTGGTCAAGCAAGCCCTCTCCCAAGCAGAGGCGGGAACCGACATTGTGGCCCCCTCGGACATGATGGACGGTCGCGTTGGCGCCATTCGGGAGGCCCTGGACGACCAAGGCTATACCGATGTGGCGATCCTGGCCTACTCCGCCAAATATGCCTCTGCCTTCTACGGCCCCTTCCGCGATGCCCTGGGATCCGCGCCCAAATCGGGAGACAAGAAAAGCTATCAAATGGATCCCGCCAATGCTCGGGAAGCCATCAAAGAGGTGGAGCTGGACGAGGCCGAGGGGGCGGACATGGTGATGGTGAAGCCGGCCCTGGCTTACCTGGACATCATCTACCGAGTTAAGGAATCGACGGATCTGCCCGTGGCTGCCTACAACGTCAGCGGCGAGTACGCCATGATCAAAGCCGCCGAACAAAAAGGCTGGATCGACGGCAAAAAAGTGATGATGGAATCGCTGCTGGCCATGAAGCGGGCCGGTGCCGATATCATCCTCACCTACTTTGCAAAAGAGGTGGCCTTGCTTCTCAAACAAGCCTAGGCAGAGGCAGCCTACGGCCTGGCAGACGGCTGGGTGGACTGCCCGATCCAGGAAGGGTGGGTGTTCTTCTCGTCGTCCGCCACCCAGGTACTGGGATCCACCAAACGCACCTGAATTTGATTGCGTGGCACCCGATTCAGCCGTTCCTTGATCAGGGCCTCCTGCTGCAAGGGATCCATACCTCGATCCACCCCCTCCTGCAGCCGAGAAATCCGAGTGGACAAGACCTCGATATGCCGCTCCAGAACCTGGAGACGGTGGTGCTGAGCCAACTGCACCGGCAAGAGGCGATACAAACCACTGAGGGCAGCCGCCGTAAACAAGACATTCACC